>CAYGIB010000016.1:0-17837 GCA_964349735.1 uncultured Oscillospiraceae bacterium
GTATTGGGCTTGATGATACTATATGACTAAATAAAAAGAAATAGTCACAAAGTATTGACAAGGAGAAATATGCCAAAGCCGTTTTCCGAAAGCGAGAGGACGTACATCAAGACCCGGCTAATAGAAGCGGCCCGGGAATGCATGATTCGGTACGGAATCAGAAAGACGACCGTGGACGAGATTGTGCGACGCGTCGGTATCCCGAAGGGGACGTTCTATTTGTTCTACGAGACGAAGGAACACCTGCTTTTCGATGTGTTCCGCGAGCTGCACGACGAGTATCAGGGAAAAATCATGTCGGAGATCGCCGCTATCGAAGGTGACATCCACGCAGAGAATCTGACCGATTTGTTGTATCGAATGTATCAGGATCTCGATCGATCCGAAATGGCACGACTGATGTCCGAGGGCGAGGTGGAGTATCTTTTCAGAAAGCTTCCGCCGGAGCTCAACCAGCTTCATGCCGAGCAGGACGATTTTCGCATAGAAGAGCTGATTACCATGGTTCCGAATATAAATATCAATAAGATCAGCGCATACAGAGCGGCATTGCGCGGTGTTTTCATGTCGCTTATCCATAAGAAAGATGTCGGTGAGGACGTGTTCGATGAGGCGCTCCGTATTATGATTCGCGGCGTCGTTATTCAAATGTTTGAGGGAGACAGAAAATGATCCGTGTATGCGATTTAAGCTTCAGCTACACCCGGAAACCGTTTATCGAGAACACAAGTTTCGAGGTTCGTGAAGGGGAGATCTTCGGATTCCTGGGCCCCTCCGGAGCAGGGAAAAGCACACTGCAGAAGATTCTGACCGGACTGCTGACCGGCTTTAGCGGAAACGTCTCCGTTCACGGAACAACGGTCGGACAGCATGACGGCAGCTTCTATGAGAAAATCGGAGTGGCCTTTGAATTTCCGAGCCTTTATGAGAAGCTGACGGCTTATGAGAACCTGGCGTTTTTTGCTTCGCTTTACCGCTCGCACCGCGATATCAACGTTCTTCTCGATTGTGTCGGATTAAAAAACGATGCGGGTAAGAAGGTTTCCGACTTTTCCAAAGGTATGAAGACGAGGCTCAATTTCATTAAGGCACTGATGCATGACCCGGACATCCTCTTCCTGGACGAGCCGACATCCGGACTCGATCCTTCGAACGCTCGGGTAGTGAAGAATATTATTCTGGAGGAAAAGGCAAAAGGAAAGACGATTATCCTTACAACGCACAATATGTATGATGCCGCCGAGCTGTGCGACCGCGTCGCGTTTATCGTAGACGGTAAAACCAGGGCGCTTGACACGCCCCGCAATTTGATTATGAGCAGAGGCGCTTCGACGATTCGATATACGTATGAGCAAAACGGCACGGAATCGCAAAAGGAAATTTTGCTTCGGGAGACCTCTAAGGACAAAGATCTGGTTCAACTTCTTCGGGAGAACCGACTTCTGTCCATTCACTCGGGCGAGCCGACGCTCAATGATGTTTTCGTCGAACTCACCGGGAGGCATCTGCAATGAAACTGAATGCCTTAATTCGAGGTGACATCCGCTTTCAGTTCAAGTACGGATTCTATTTTCTGTATCTTGCTCTGACCGTTCTATACATCGTTGTGTTGTTCATTTTTCCGGAGACATGGAGAGCAAAGGTCGGCATCATCACGGTGTATACGGATCCGTCCGCCATGGGGCTTTTTTTCATGGGATCGATTGTGTTATTCGAAAAAAGCGAGCGGGTATTGGACAGCATTTCCGTCTCTCCGGTTCGACCGTGGGAATATGTTGTTTCCAAGCTTTTCTCCATTGGCTTAATATCCGTCCTCGTCGGCCTTGTGATCGGTGTATCCGCCGGGGCAGTGGTCAATCCGCTTTCTTTTATCGCCGGAGTGTTCCTTTTTTCCTGTGTTTGCTCGGCGGTCGGACTGATGATTGCATGCAAAATCAAAACGCTGAACCAGTTTATCCTCGTGACTGTCCCGGTGGAAATCGTTATGAATGTACCAGCACTCATATGGCTGTTCTGGGAGCGCAAGGTGTGGCTCCTGGTTCATCCCGGAGTCTCCATGATGGAGCTGTGCACCGGCGGGAAAGCATGGCTTCCCGCCCTGAGTATCCTAATCCTTTGGACGGTATTGTTTTTCGTGCTCTCCTGTCTTAGCGTCAAAAAAATGCTGCAGTCGTTGGGAGGGATGAAACTGTGAGGGCTCTGTTTCGTTGCTTCCAAATCTTTATCAAACAAATCTCAAGAGACAGTATGCTGTACGCAATCCTGGCGGCTCCGATTCTCGCCGGACTCTTTTTTCGATTCGGAATTCCTCAGGCGGAGATTTTTCTGTGCGAGTATTTCGGGCGGACTGCAATTCTATCGGATTACTATCTGCTGTTTGATTTATTACTTGCCACGCTCACCCCGTTCATGTTCTGCTTTGCATCCGCTATGGTGATGCTGACCGAGATGGACGAGAACGTGGTTCGATATATTGCGGTGACTCCGGTCGGTAAACGGGGCTACATATTATCGCGGCTCCTGTTCCCCGCAGGGATATCGGTTCTGGTTTCCGTCCTGATTCTTCGGGTCTTCTCGCTGACGAATCTGTCTATGGCAATACAGCTTATCATCTGCATTCTGACCGGAATTCTCAGCATCGCCGTCTGCTTGTTTATATTATCCTTTTCACATAACCGAGTGGAAGGGATGGCACTCGGGAAACTCACCGGCATGATTATGCTCGGACTCCCGGTTCCGTTCTTCCTTCTTTCCGACATGCAATACGCAGTGTTTTTTCTTCCGTCCTTCTGGATTGCAAAGCTCGGTATCGAAAAGAATCTTTTATTTGCCATACCAGCGGGATTGATCTCTGCCTTATGGATATGGTTACTGTACGGTCGATTTAAAAGAAGGATTTTGTAATTGATATATATTTTGATTGATTCGGTAGCCGCCTTGAAAGGGAATCGATGAGTATCATGCAATTCATCCGATTCGCTCGTTGAAAACCGCCGTCATCTGCCGATTTTCAGAGATCGAAGGAAGGCCTTGGTTGCAGAAGGGATACGACGACTCTCTACTGCCTTCTGAATGGCCTTGTTGTGCGTCCAGGGGCTCAGGCGTCGTTCGATGATAAAAGGTAGTGTTGCGTCATACTGCTTCGCCAGTGCCGTTGCAAAGTACCAAGCGACCATCATGTTGACATAGTACTCGTCTGAGCGGATTCGCGCGGCAAGTTCGAGTCCCTCCGGACGAAAATCTTTATCCAGAAAATGGCGCAGCAACATACCGACGGCAAAGCGGATCGTGTACAGATGATCGGAATCCAGCCAAATTATGATTTTCTGATAGAGTTCCGGCCGATGCTTAATAAAATTTTTCGGAGAGATCAAATCACAGGTTGCCCAGTTGTCAATATAGGGAAGAAAGGACTCCAACGCCTTAATCGCAGCACTGTAATCAGAAATTTGCTCAATCAGGAAACCGTGCAGCATATTCTCCTCGTAATAACGATGCGGCAGTGCGGACAGAAAATCTTTCGACGGGGGTGTTTGAGCGTAATCGCGAGCAAATCTTCGGAGTTCCGGTGTTCGTACTCCGATGATATCCTCCGGCGCTATCGTCGGAATCAATTTGGCGGTAAATGCTTGATACTCCAGATCTCGAAGCTCGAAAAGCCGGTATTGAAGTTCTGTACGCTTCGCACTCATGATACTGCACTCCTTTATCGTGTTACGAATATTGAAGAAGCACCGGATTCATTGTGAATCGGTGCTTCGGATAAGTAAATGACAAGCCATAAATCACTACGGAAGAACAGGATTCGAAAAGTTGATATACGTTCCGGTGCTCGATTCGAGCTGCTCTGTCTCATTTCTGTTTCCATTGGGAAGAAAGACGGACGACTGCAGAGAGTAATATGGCGTCGTGGCCGAAGGATTTGAATTGTCGTAAACGTCAATGGTATAGGTGACGGTCTTGGAGAGAGCGTTAACCTGAAAAGAAAGCTCAAGTTTCCACTTCTGAGTTCCGTCGGCGAGTTTGTAGTGGGGATAATCATAGACCTCTGTGGTTGACCCGCTATGGCGTATGTAAACGTCTCCGTTCGCGTCCGCGTAGAGGGAGGCAACATAAGAGGCGTCAACGGATCCGGAAGCCCGTGCCGCACTGGAATTCGTCAAGAGGTTATTGATGGCCATCGAATTCAGTGACGCATAATCCTTAGCGTCATTCAATATTGCGACCTTGGCGTGGGATACTTGAATCAGGTAGAAGGTACCGAACACAAGAGGAATCACGATAACCATAATAGCCATAGCTAAGATAATCTCAAGAAGAGTAAAGGCCTTTTTGGATGAATGAACCTTTCCGGTAATCTTTAACATTCGTCTGTTCTCCATGTAATAACGCTAAGAAATATTGATGTTCATGAATAATCGGTTAAGCCGGGAACGTATAGTATACGGTATCGCACTTGTCGCACATAGCATCAATATTCGTTCCGTTCTTGTAGAATCGTATCGAACCGGTACATCCGGATTGTGTGCATGGACGAACCACATAGAAGAAGCCGTGGCGATTGGTTGCTGCTGCGCTGTTGGCCCCTTGTTCATTAAATTCGGTATCTCCGATTATGAGATCCGGATTCTGGCTGTCCGTTACCGTGTTCACCCGAAGGACCTGAGAGTATGAACCGGAATTGGTCACAACAAACAGTCCCTCGTCCGACGATCCGCCGGATGAATTGCCTGCGGAAAAAGCGGAATTGACATCGTTCACGGCGGCCTGGGCGGTTCTTTCAAATTCGACGGTATTGGCGGAGTACTGAAGGGATGACATAAAGCCTCGGTAAACAATAATGGTCACAATCATCATAAGGGCAACAGCAATAATAGTCTCAAGAAGAGTAAAGCCTTTCCTCGAGCTTCGAGTTCCCTTACTGTCAGTTGAATGGTGAAGAAAACGAGATGCCATGTATGTCCGCTCCTTCCGAGTATCAATAACCCAAATCGACGTAATCTTGGTTGATATCATCCTTCGCTTCGGAGAATGACTGTTCCAACGAATCAATATTGGATTTAACGTTCTGCCCGGCGTTCAGATACCGCGCCGCTGAAATAAACACGACCGCCGCCAATATCGCGATAATCGCGATGACCACGATAATCTCTATAAGTGTAAAGCCGCGATTCGATTTGTTGATCTTACGCATGTAATCCTCCGTAACAAACATACCCATACATCATCAATGAGATTATATCACAAAAATGCTTTGAATTCTATCGAAACTGAGTCCAATCCGTAAATAAAGAGCCGCTGCCGACCTGATAGTCGGCAGCGGCCATTCATTGATGCTTAACGCATTTCGACCAGAAAATGATTACAGCAACGGAATGATGACGGAATCGTAAACCGATCCGATCAAAGAGTTGTGGGTCGAAATTGAGCTCGCTGCTGATTGTGCAGATGAAATGTACTCCGAAACGGAGAAGAACACAACAGCTGCCAGAATAACGATGATCGCGATAACGATAATCATTTCAATCAGGGTAAAACCCTTTCTGCTCTTCATAATCTTCTTCATGGAATTGTCCTCCTTTAGCGGTGAGTTACTGTTATGGCTTCATTATAGCATGGTTGTGAATAAATGCAATATGAATTTTGAAGTTTCTTCACATTTGTGTGTCAAAAAAGAAAACATCGAGTCGAATTGTGTCCGTTTGTGAAGAACGGTTCCTACACCGCCGGTTCTTCAATTTCTTCTACTTTAGGGGCTTCGGCGAACGGACGGAAAACAAATTCGTCACGGTTGGGTTCCGGAATCAAATCGTAAGGGACTCCGATTGTACCGTCCGTCGGGATATCCTTAATCGGCACTCCGTCCCATGTCAGGTAATCGCTGTCCATATTCGGCTCCGAAATGCGGTCAGGGAGATCATAGGCGTAGACTACAACGGAAATCGTGTAGTACATGAAGCCCTGCATTGAATCCTTTAAAACGATGGACTTGATCTTGACGGACTCGGGCAAATCATCCTCAATGTCCTTGACTGCTTTCATGAATTCATCATATCCGACGACCTTATATCCTTCTTCCGGACGTTCGTCTTCCGCATCGAGAATCGACTTGTTTTCACCATCGGTACCGCACACCTGTACATTGATACGAACGGATTTCATGAAGTTCGGGCTCGGGTTGATACCATCCGGCATGAGAACACGATCCTCAACCACCGGTTCGGAATTCGTGAGTGTTATAAAGGGTATGCCGTGCGCAATGAATTTGTCCTGGATTTTCTGCGCAACGATTTGAGTATTGATTTCCGGAAGAAGCCTCTGCTCAATCTCGGAGATTTGGGTCTTATACGCCTCGATTTCTGTATTGAGGCCTTCTCCGGCGTATATCGTCTGGTCAATTTGCTTTTTTTGCAGCTCGACCTTGGTCAACTCCGCCTGCTTATCATTCAGACGTTTCGACTCGGGATTCTGAATGAAGACGATGTATGCCAAAAATATCAGGAGAATAATAACGATAAAAAGCAATGTCGATTGTCTTCCTGCCATTTTCATTGCGCATCACCTTCCTTCTTCGGTACTTGCTCTTGATAATAGAGTTTAACGTCCGTCTTGGTGGTCGCGCGCCCTGTAATCGCATTTGCATCGATGAAACGCTGCATGTCGTCGGTCGTGGGCTTGTTGCCGTTAATCAGGATGCGCGTCAGTGTGTAGGTCTTCCCGTCGTATGTGAATGAATTGATATCCGGAATCGAATAGGTCTCTCCGGCTGCAAGCGTCATGACGGTGGGAGTATCCAGCGGGGACTGTGCGGCATTGTCCAGAATACGCGTGTACGTTACGTTATAAGAAGCCTCGAGGGAGCCGGTAAATGTAAAATAGAACCGGTTAATCACGGCCAGCTCTTCGGGAGAGAGCTTTTCAACATCCGTTTGCCCGATGGATTCGATCTGATCGATTGCAACATAGTAGAACGTATCCAAATCCTGAAGAATCTCAACCATCTGAAGCGGGGCGGCGGCGGTTGCCGAATTTCCGGAAATCGAAACCTGTCCCTCCTCATAAGTCAGTCCGGTAATGGAGATGTCGCCGGGGATGCTCTTCGCGATTGTGTCCATCATGATGGTGTCGGCATGAAGATACTCGCCTTGACGAATGTCCAACTGCTTCAGGACATACAGATAGGTCCGATGATCCTCGACGGACACCTTGAGCTGGCTGTATTCTTCGAGCTTAGCCTTGGTCTCTTCGTTGTCGATCTGGGCCTGAATCGCATCAATCCTCTTCTGGGTGTTATCCATCTTAATCTTACTGAACAGGAAGGATCCCACCGCGTAGATTAAAACCAGGGCAAAAATCAACAGTACGATGGCGAAGGACGAGACAACCTGACTTCCCGAGGTTGAAAACTCGGAAAAGAAGTTCATGTCCTTCTTGTTGAAATCGTTTTTTTGACTGGCAGCCATTCTATTTATTCCCCCTCTCAGCTTTCGCGTATCAGCGCGCCGCACGCATTGACGTATTCCGAAAGCTCAAAGTCCTTCGGAGACGCGACGGTACTGAGTGATTCGAGTTTTTCAACCTGAGTTCCGAGCTGACGAGACAGCTCCTTGTCGATCTTCCGATACCTCGCACCGCTTCCGTAAAGGAAACAGGTGCTGATGCTGTTGAGGCGGTACTTCGAGATTGAGAATTGCGCGGTACGGGACACTGCGTCCGTCAGGCTCTTGAAGTATGCGGAGACGGCGCTGCTCAAGGACGGCTCGTCCTTCACGGATTCGTTCCACACGTCGATGTCGGATACATCCAGTTGCTTGACTCCCTCGCCCTTTACGATCTGTAAACGACGTGTGAGAATCGAAGTCTTGTCGGCGGCATTGGTCTGAATCTTCTTAACGGTTTCCGCAACCTGCCGGATGTTCGAGTGACCGAACTGTAAACGTCTTGTCAATACCGGGAAGCCATTGTCCAACACGGTGATGTTGGTCGTCTTGCTGGAAAGCTCAATCAGTAAAAGGGTGTTGGATTCGATATTTGTCTTTCCGTTAATTACCCCCGTTCGAAAAAGCTTGCGAATGGCATTCGGATTCACGTCAAGGATGTCCGGCGAAAGCGAGCATGTCTTGAGCAAATCCCGGAAATCCGTGACGACTTCCTTGGGAATCGCCGTGGCGCGAACCTTGTACTTGTTCTGCTTGGTCTCCTCGTCGAGAGACTTTCCGTAAACCATGTACTCTACGACCATATCGCGGTTTGCACTCTGGCCGAGAATCTCGTACCGAACCATGTCTCGAAGCTGCTCGGGACGCACCGCCGGGAAATCCAGATCTCTGGTGTGCAAATAGCTTCCCTCAACAGTAATGTTGGTTCGCTTCGATGCGACATCGAGCTTCGCCAATGCGTTTTTGAGCGCCATAACAACACCAAACTGATCCGAAATTACACCATCGGCAATGGTTTCGGGCTCGAGTGGAATCGTGGTGAATTTCTCGACCTCCACAATTCCGGACTTGCGGTTGTATCCTCCGATTACCAATCGCAAATTGGAACTGGAGGCATCAATCGAAATCACCGAACCTCCCAATTTACTTAATGGACTTCCCATAAACTACTCTCCTTTCGGGTGAACAAAATGTATCCTATAGGATGGAACCGGTCATGGTAAGAATCGGAGCGCCGCAGGCTCCGACGACCAGGAATACGACGACGGCCATGATGATGATCATCAGCGGCTCCATGGCCGCGGTTACCTTTGAAGTTGCGGCATCCGCCTCTTCTTCGAAGTAATCGGCCGCCTTGTCAAGAATCGAATCAAGCGTTCCCGATTCCTCACCGATTGCGGTCATGGCATATATCATCGGGGGGAATTCGGAAATACCGCGGATGGAACGGGAAATCGACGAACCCTTGCGGATGTCGTTTCTGGACTCGTACAGCTTTTTTTCGAGGAAACGATTACCGAGTGTACGGCTGGTAATCTCCATCGCCTCCAAGACATTGATACCGCTTCTCAAGAGCGTGGACATCGTGCGGGTGAAGCGGGCGGAAGCTGTCGCTTTGGTGGCCTTTCCGAGAATCGGAATCTTGAGTATGAAGCGATCCCAGAGGAGCCCGCCCTTCTCAGACTTCTTGAAAGACCGGAAAAAGAGCATAAGAGCGACGATCAAAGCGGCAAAGACATACCAATAAGTAATGAGTGCATTACTCATTCCCATGACCATTTTGGTGATTCCGGGAAGTTCGGCGTTCATTTGCTCCAAAGTCTTCGCGAACTGGGGAACGACGAAAACCATCAGGCCGATGGTGATCGCAAAGGTGACGAAGGCCAGAATCGCCGGGTAAATCATCGCGGCTGCAACCTTGTTCTTGAGCTTGGCTTCCTTCTCGAAATGGATGGCGAGACGAGCCATAACCTCATCCAGACGTCCGGACTCCTCACCAGCGGCGATCATACTGATCATGATATCGGGAAGAGCCTTCTTCTGGTCGCGAAAAGCTTCGGAAAGCGTCTTGCCGGATTGTATGCCCTCGTAAATGGAACCGATGACTTCCTTGCCCTTCCGGCTGCCCATCTGTTGATAGAGCATATCGAGCGCGCGAATAATCGTGATGCCCGCGCCGAGCAGGGAAGAAAGCTGGCGGCAAATCATGAGTAAATCTTTGACCTTGAGTCTGGGGCTGCCGAAGTTCTTGTTGAGGATGCTTGAACCGCTGTCCTGAGCAAGCGAAGAGACAAACTTGCCGTCCGCACGCAACATTTTGGATGCATCGGCAACGGAAGAGGCTTCGATAATGCCCTTGCTCATCCGTCCTTTATCATCAACGACTTCATACTTGAAATTTGCCATGAATCATGACCTCCTGATTTCTCGAATCGATTAGTACTCCAGAGAGTCGAAAAGACCCTTGCCGGATCCGCTCGATGCGCTGCCCGTGTTGGACAGGAAACGGCGAAAATCCTCCGGGTTTCTGCAACGACTCAAGGCTACCTCTCGGGTGATCAAGGACTTCTTGACCAGTTCGGCCAAGTAGTAGTCCATCGAGCACATTCCGGACTTGAGGTTGGTGGATATCGTATTGTCAATCTGATAAGTCTTGCCCTCGCGAATCAGGTTGCGGACCGCATCGTTCGCCAGCAAAATCTCGAATGCTGCGATTCTTCCGGTGCCGTCAGCACGCGGAACCAGGGTCTGCGAAATGACCGCGACAAGAACGGTGCCAAGCTGAACGCGAATCTGATCCTGCTGATGGGGGGGGAAAACGTCAATGATACGGTTGATGGTATCGGCGGCGCCGCTGGTGTGAAGGGTAGACATAACAAGGTGGCCGGTCTCGGATGCGGTAATCGCTGTGGAGATGGTGTCCAAGTCGCGCATCTCACCGACCATGATGACGTCGGGGTCTTCACGAAGTGCTGCGCGAAGAGCATTCGCGAAAGATAGTGTGTCTTCGTGGATTTCTCTCTGGTTTATCATGGATTCCGAGTGACGGTGCAGGTACTCGATCGGTTCCTCCAGAGTCAGAACATGGCAACGTCTGTTCTGGTTAATGTGTCCGACCATTGCAGCCAGTGTTGTCGACTTACCTGAACCGGTCGGCCCGGTGACCAGAATCAAACCTCTCGGCCGGAGTGAAAGCTCCTTGAAAAGCTCCGGGAGCCCCAAGCGCTCACAGGTGGGAATTTCGGTCGTAATCGTTCTGGCGGCGAGCGTATAGCTTCCGCGTTGCTTAAAGATGTTGCATCTGAAACGACTGTAATCCTTAACAACGTAGGAAAAGTCAATCTCACCGCGCTCGTTCAGATACTGAAGGCGAGACTTGTCCAACATGGATTTGCACAAAAATTCGGAGTCACTCTGTGTGAGGATGTTCGAATTCATGGGCATTAAATCTCCGTTCACCCGAATCATCGCAGGCAGCCCGACCGTGATATGCGTATCGGATGCTTGACGACGAACCGCCTCGGTGAGAATTGCGTCCATGGAAAGTGAAAATGCTTCCATTCAGATCCTCCTTGTCAGTCAACCGAGTAGGTGACTTTGTTCATTTCTTTAACTGTGGTGATTCCTTCGAGGACAAGCTGTGCGGCGGAATCCGCAAGCATTTGCGTTCCTTCGCTTATAGCCAGCTTGCGCATCTCCTCTTCCGTTGCACGCTTGTCGATGAGCGCCTTCATCTTCTTGGTCATGATGACAATTTCGTGGATGGCGATACGTCCCTTATAGCCTGTTCCCGAGCACTCCGAACAGCCTTCACCCTGATAGAGTTTCTGACCGGGCTTGAGCTTCAAGGCCTCGGCCTCTATCTCGTCGGGAACGTATTCATAGCGGCAGTTCGTGCAGATTCTTCTGACCAGGCGCTGTGAGACAACGCCGATGAGAGCGGAGGAGACCATGAAAGGCTCCAAGCCCATGTCAATCAAACGGTTGATCGAAGATACCGCATCGTTGGTATGGATGGTGCTGAAAACCAAGTGTCCCGTAATTGCGGCACGCATCGCGATCTCCGCTGTCTCGGCGTCGCGGATTTCTCCGACGAGGATGATATCCGGGTCTTGGCGGAGAATGGAACGAAGTCCGCCTGCGAAGGTCATGCCGGCCTTCACGTTCACTTGTACTTGGTTGATGCCGGCAATTTGAATCTCGACCGGGTCTTCTACGGTGACGATATTGGTTTCCGGCTCATTCTTCTCCGATAGGAGTGTGTAGAGGGTCGTCGTTTTACCGGAACCGGTCGGACCCGAAATCAAGCAGATACCCTGAGGAATCTTGACGATACGATCAATCATCTCGTTGTTGTGCGAGTTGATGCCCAAATACTTGCGGTTGAGGTTGGCGTCGTTCTTCGCGAGAATACGAATAACCGTCTTCTCGCCGTGAATGGTAGGAAGAACGGAAACACGCATGTCCACGGCTTGACCGTTGATGATCGTCTGAATGCGGCCGTCCTGAGGAATTCTCTTCTCGGCAATATTGAGACCTGCGAGAATCTTGATACGAGTGATAATCGCATCTCGCGCGGCGATCGGGTTGCTCATAATCTCGGACAGGACACCGTCGATACGGATACGGACGCGAACCCGGTCCGCCATCGGTTCGACGTGAATATCGGAAGATGACGCACGGATGGCAAAATCAATCATGGAGTTGACAAGCTTGACGACAGGGGCTTGGTTCACCTCGTCGGTAATTTGCTCGCCGAGGCTCTTCATTGCATCAAGATCCAAATCCTCGGCCAAATCCGCGGCCGCCTTCTGGGCGACCTCCTTGCCGAAATTCTTCTTAATGGCCTCGATGATCGAATTCCTAGGCGCCAGCATGGCAATGACTTCGTTTCCGGTACGGAAACGAAGGTCGTCGGTCACCAAGATATTCAGGGGATCATAGAGTGCGATAACCAATTTGCCGTCGTCAAAACCAATCGGGACAAACAGGTTCTCTTCGCAGTATTGCTCGCTGACGATCTTCGTTGCTTCGGGGTCGATGTCAACGTTCTGCAAATCGATGATGGGGATGTCATATTGGGTGGAAACGGCTCTTAAAATATCCAGTTCCGATAGCAGTCCCATCTCGACAATGACCTCTCCGAGTCGCTTGTCGGTACCTTGTTGAGCAGATAACGCTTCGGCCAATTCTGCCGCGGTCAGAAATCCGCTATCGATAAGAATGTCACCCAGTCGCTTCATTGCATCCTCCGTAATACCGTCGTTGAGCCGAGCATCCCGAAAATGGCGTCTCCCAACAAAAGAAGAACGCCTATCAACGTTAATTTACACCAAAACACAACTGTTTGTACAGCGTCCGGGGTTGCCGGACAGTGCCAAGCGAAGTTATGGTGCTCAAACAGGGTCCCAATATCAGAATAAAATTCATCAAACCCACATTCATCAACATATTATACGCAAAATAGTTTCTAAATAATACACCATAACGCCGCATTTTGCAAAAATTCTTTAACAATTTGTAAACTGAGAAGGAATAATTCATTTTATGGTTTTCTAATCCCGATGATGAAGCCGGAAAAAGTATGCTAAGATGGTTTCATCTGAAGGATACGGAGGATATTACATGAGTGCGGAGACGGTCTTTATGGTTATCGGAGTGGCTTATTTCGGCATCTTCGGCCTGTTGATCGGTAGTTTCCTGAATGTTTGTATCTACCGTATACCCGAGGGCCGGACGGTGGTGAAGGGTCACTCGATGTGCATGAGCTGTTCCCACACACTGTCCGCGCCTGACTTGGTTCCGCTCTTCAGCTGGCTGTTCCTTCGCGGAAAGTGCCGATACTGCGGGGCGCCGGTTGCGTCCCGATACGCGAAAATCGAGGCGCTGACAGCGGCGGTGTTTGTGATAATCGCTTTTTTCAAGAAGGAATGGCTGCCGTATCCGGGCTTTACGATCGGAGATGTGCCGAACCTCATAAAGCTTGTGCTTCTGGCGGTGCTTGCTTCGGTTCTGATCATGCAGATGATGATTCAAAAGGATCGAAGCATCGGGCGGCCGGGTGCCGTTGCCGCGATTACGGGAATCCTTATCGTTCGGTTCATTCTACTTATTTTCGAGCCGGACCGTGCCGCTGATACTTTGATATCGTCCGCGACGGGCGCGTCGGCGTGCATCACCGCTCTGGCGATTGCGGTTTGGTTCTCGCCGGAGAAGCTCTGCTCCCGGTTGTTTTGGGGCAGCGTACTTCATTTTGAAGCTTTTCGCGAATATTTGAGGCCGGAGCAGCGTGCGATTCGCATCTCCGATGGGTGTCATGCGGCGGTTTGTATGACGATCGGTTTTCTGCCGGCGCTTTTGGGCATCGCGGTGTATGCGGCGATTCGCATATTTGTGCCGTGGGAGAAATCAATCCGGTATTTGGGAATCGTCACGGCCGCGTCGGCGCTAATCGGTTTCCTGATGCCGGTCTTCGGCGTATTCGGATGACGGCTCTCTGCTAAGCAACGCGTGATATAATAACTGTATCCTTATAAATGTATACGGAGGTATGTATGTCGGGTCATTCCAAATGGAGTAACATCAAACGCAGGAAAGAGGCTTCCGATGCCGTCAAGGGCGTTGTATTTACGAAGGTAGCCAAGGAGATTGCCGTAGCGGTCAAGCAAGGCGGTGCCGACCCCGAATCGAATTTTCGATTGAAGGATGTCGTCGCGAAGGCGAAGGCTGCCAACGTGCCCAACGACAGCATCACGCGTGCCATCAAGAAGGCCGCGGGCTCCGAGGACGCCGATAATTATGAGGAGATTATATACGAAGGATATGGACCGGGCGGGGTTGCGGTCATGGTACGAACACTGACCAACAACCGGAACCGGACAGCAGGGGACGTTCGCCATTTTTTCGACAAATACGGCGGAAATATGGGAGTAGCCGGTTCCGTCGCTTTTGTTTTCCAGCAGAAGGGTACGCTTGTAATCGATGCCGAGGAATACAGCGACGAGGACGCAGTGATGCTCGACGCACTGGAAGCGGGGGCGGAGGACTTCATATCCTCCGGTGAATTCTATGAAATCATCACTTCGTTTGACAGCTATTACGCAGTGAAGGAAACACTTGAGAAGAAGTACTCATTTGTGGACTCCTTACAGGGACCGGTGCCCGTGACATGGGTGAAGGTTACGGACGAGGAGACGATACAGCAGCTCGAGAAAATGCTCGAAAAAATGGATGAGAACGACGATATTCAAGAGGTTTTCCACAACTGGGAGACCGAGTAGGCCTCCCGTTCGAGGTATAGATAATTGGAACAAACTGGGACACCGTCAATCAAGGATAGCGGCCGGGATTCCGTCAAGAACGGCGGAAAGGATCCGGTAAAGAGCATCGGCAGGGAAAGCGGCGCGGAAGCGCCGGAATCGGCCCGTCCACAGGCTCAGCTTCGCCGCGGAGTCCTGATCCCCGAGCTTGTAGCCACGCTGAAGCGATTCGAGAAAATCGGCGACACGCTGGTGCATCAGCGTGTTGAGAAGGAAATCGAGGAGGCGGCCGGCAACGAGAAGCTGATGCGCGAGATTCTCTCAAAGATAACCGTCATTGCGTTTATCGGCTCTTCGGGTTCCGGAAAAAGCACGCGTGCCATCCAGGTGGCCCGGGACAACGCTATATACTACATAATAGATGACGGACTGCTGATTAACGGCAGCCGAATCATCGCGGGGACTTCGGCCAAGAAGGCCAAGACCAAGTTGGACTCCGTACGTCAGGCGCTTTTCGCGGATAAGAGCCGATCGGCCGTCATGCGGCGCGCGCTGGCGGAACACTTACCGATGACGGTGATGGTTCTGGGCACCTCCGACGGGATGCTCCAGAAAATCTGCGACAACCTCTGGCTCTCGCAGCCGGCGATGCTGATCCGAATCGAGGACATCAGCACCGAGGACGAGATGCAGCAGGCAAAGCAGACGCGCCTTGCGGAGGGTCTTCACACCATCCCGGTGCCGAGCATGGAAATCAAACACGAGTTTTCCGGGTATTTTTCGGACCCGTTGAACCGGATACGGCGAAGGCTCGACAGGGAGCGCGGCGTTCCGACGGTCGCGCCGGAAATCGAGCGTACGATGGTGCGTCCGACCTTCTCGAGCCTGGGCTCATATTCCATCTCGGACGATGCGCTTCTGGATCTGGTTCGGATCATTTTGAAGAAGATCCCGGGCGTGCAGGATGTGATCCGTTTTCGAACGGAGAAGCGGGTGTACGGGTTTGCGCTGAGCGTCGATCTGGAATTGATTTACGGATATAACGCCCAGGATACATTACTCGCGGCTCAGGAGCGGATCGGCCGGTATATCGAGGAGTATTCTTCAATTAATACGGTCGCCGTGGACGTACGGGCGCGTCGACTGGTGCATGACCGCAGCGATGCGAGATCCGAGGAGGACGAGAGGGTGCCGGAAAGCAAATCGAAGGCGCGTTCGGGCAAAACGGAGGTCAGAGGATGAAAGAGAAAATTTACACCATTCCCGTAAACGACGCATATCGCTCAGACTCTGCCTGTCCGCTCTGTACGCTGCGTGCAGACATCGAGAACAAAACACTCGATTTCTATCTCGGCGCGTCGCTGATGGAGCCGGATACGCGGGTGGCGACTAATACACTCGGTTTCTGCCGCGATCACTTGAGCAAGATGTACGGGCGGGAAATCAACCGGCTCGGCATCGGCCTGATGCTGCATACCCATATGAAGCAGTTAAGAAGTGATCTGGAAGAGCCGATCGGCAAGGCGTGCCCGGACAAGCGGACGCTTCTGCGCGGGCGGGACGGTGATTATAATAAACGCCTCTCCGAGCTCGCATCCATGCTCGAAAAGCGTGCATCCGACTGCATCATCTGCGATAAAATCGCGAGTACGATGAACCGGTACCTCGACGTTCTGCTGTGGATGTATTTTGAGGACGAAGATTTTAAGAAGGCCTTTACCGCCAAAAAGGGGCACTGCGCGGAGCACGTGGCGTTTCTGCTGCGCGGCGCCGGCAAGCACCTCAACCAGAATCAATGCTCCGAGTTTGTCGGGGCGCTTCTTTGCATGCATCGGGAGGCTTTTGACAAGCTGATTGACGATGTCGAATGGTTTACACTCAAGTTTGATTACCGCAATAAGGATAAACCGTGGGGCGACAGCAAGGACGCGATTCCCCGCGCGATGAATATGCTAACTGGGGAGGGAATCGATACCAATGGCACGTAACGAACACAATCGCAAATCAGGGGTCTGCGGCGGCGGAGCCGTGGCAGCAGAACCCCGGATGTTTTACGGTGCGGACGGCCCAACCCCCGAGACGGCGTTTGAATTCACGGACCCGACCGTCCGGCCGGAGCGTGTGGTTGTGGCCATTTCTTCGGATTGTATCGGAGCCTCCGACTCCGAACACGGGGCGGAGCTGCTGCAGATATTTCTGGAAAGCCTTTGCGAGCGAAGTAATCTTCCCGACGAGGTCGTCCTCTATGGACGAGGCGTTCTGCTTGCCGGCGGAGGTCACCCGGCGTCGGAGGCGATCCGGCTTCTGTGCGATCGCGAGGTGACGGTTCAAGCATGTAGGGAAAGTCTGGAGTTTTACAAAACAAAACCGGCCGAAGCAAACGTTCAGCCGGTTCCGATGAATGAAATTACGCGGAGTATGATGCGGGCAGACCGGGTAATCCGGCCGTAACGCCGATTATTGGCGTCTTATTCGCGCATTTTCTTCCTTAACGAGAAAACTACTTTATGATCTTGATCTTTCCGATCAGCGGCAGTTCCTTGCGCTCGCCGTTATTCGCGGCGATGATCCCCATGATGATCAAAACGATGATCCCGACCCAGCCGAGCACAGAAACGATCGTTCCGAGCGTGCCGTTGATAATACTGAAGATGAACACGATGATTCCCAGCGCGACTTCGGCGATGGTAAGAACAATTCCCTGATTGACATGGAATTTGACGTCCTCATCCTTCGGCATTTGAATCAAGCCGACCAGCCACAGTATCCCGATATAAGCGAGAATGCAATAGAGCTTCTTGTTACCGTCTCCCTGCTCGTTTGTAGACATAAACATACCTCCTCAAGTATTCCTTGGAATTGATATGTACATTCTATCACAGCACACTGAAAAATGTACAAGGGATATGAGATGTTTTTTTAATAAATCAATGTATTTTTGAAAACAAAAGCGGCGGCACAGGTGTATAATAGCGTGCATACATTTGAGATATCGCATGCGAGTGGGTGTGAAAATGAACGGAGACCGGGTGAATCATGAGTAAAAGGAAAGAGGCTGTGAAACAAGCTCCGGACACAATCCGTGAAGAGGCCGCGCACCCGGTTCAACACGAGCGGGAGCGCGTTTTGGCGACCAAGC
>CAYGIB010000017.1:0-17559 GCA_964349735.1 uncultured Oscillospiraceae bacterium
CTCGACCGTGCATGCTTCCTCGCACGGAGCGGGACATACATAGCCGGTAAACTCAGGGAAATTGTTCGTTTTAAACAGGCGGTCGTACGCTTCCTTCGTTCGCCCCCGATAAAGGAGCTCGTTCCATTCCGGAATGAGATTGTTCAAGGGACAGCCCGATGTGGCACCGCCTTGCATCATGCCGGTGTGACAGAACGGAATCCCGCAATCCATGCAGCGTGCCGCCTGGCGACGCTGCTTTTCGCTCGAAAAAGCTCCGTGAAATTCTTTATAATCCAGAAGCCGCTCCCCGGGAGAGCGATCTCCGGGAAGCTCTCTTCGATAAAGCATAAAGCCATCCGGTTTTGCCATGATCGATTTCCCCCTATTTCTTCGAAGGGCTCGGAGTGCTCTTATAAATCTCCTCGAATGCAGCCATCGCTGCATCCGCCTTGTTTAAGCCCGCCTGCTCCATTCGGTGAATCGCCAGAAGCATCTGCTCGTACTCCGTCGGGATGACGCGAACAAATAATTTCACATTTTCGGTAAACTCTTCCAATATCGCCGCCGCCTTCGGACTTTCTGTATATTGACGGTGCTTTTCGATTAAGGCGCGAACCTCAAGAATCTCTTCCGGGTCGCTCAAGGTCTCCGCTCGAGCCATATCCGTGTTGCATCGCTTCAAGAAATCGCCGTCGGGGTCATATACATATGCGATCCCGCCGGACATGCCCGCCGCGAAATTGCGGCCGGTTTTTCCGAGTACGACGACTTTCCCGCCGGTCATGTATTCGCAGCCGTGGTCTCCGCAGCCCTCGACCACCGCCGCCGCGCCGCTGTTCCTGACGCAGAACCGTTCACCGGCCGTGCCTCGTATAAAAGCTTCTCCCGAGGTAGCTCCGTACAATACCGTATTGCCCACCGCTACGCCGCTGTTCTCGGGACGTGTCGAACCCGGGTGGGTGCGAACGGCAATCCGCCCGCCCGACAGCCCCTTGCCGAGATAATCATTTGCGTCTCCGTGCAAGACCAGCGTTAGTCCGGGTGGAATAAACGCACCGAAGCTCTGTCCTGCCGAGCCGGTAAAGTCCAGTCGAATGGTATCGTCCGGGAGCCCTTCGCTTCCGAATTTCGCGGTAATTTCGGCACCCAGCTGAGTTCCGACCGCGCGATTGACGTTACGAATCGCAAGAGACGCCGTTATTCTTTTCTTTTCGGAAAGCGACTTTTCGCAAAGAGGAATTAAAATCTGGTGGTCCATTGTATTTTCCAGATGATGTTCCTGTGGCTGCGTCCGGCGAACATCCTTATCCTCTCGATTTCCCGGTAAATAAAGAATTTGCGACAGGTCGATTCTCGAGGATTTGCGATAGGCGATATTTCGAAGCGGTCGCAGGAGGTCCGAGCGTCCGACCATCTCGTCCATCGTTCGGAATCCGTGCTCCGCCATGTATTCGCGAACCTCCATGGCGATGAATCGCATGAAATTGACGACATATTCCGGCTTGCCGCAGAAACGCTCGCGAAGTTTCGGGTTCTGAGTCGCAACGCCGGTCGGACAGGTATCCAAATTGCAAACTCTCATCATCACACAGCCCAAGGCAATCAGCGGGGCGGTCGCAAAGCCGAACTCCTCGGCACCCAGAAGCGACGCGACAATCACATCCCGTCCGGTTAACAGCTTCCCGTCCACCTCTACGGTAATCCGGCTTCTCAAGTCATTAAGAAGAAGTGTCTGCTGTGTCTCCGCCAATCCCAGTTCCCATGGAAGTCCGGCATGGCGGATACTGGTTCTCGGCGATGCGCCGGTTCCTCCGTCATATCCGCTAATGAGGACAACATCGGCACGACCCTTTGCGACGCCCGCCGCAACGGTACCGACCCCGGCCTCCGATACCAGCTTGACGCTGATTCGGGCATACTTATTGGCGTTTTTCAGGTCGAAAATCAGCTCAGCCAGGTCCTCGATGGAGTAAATATCATGGTGTGGCGGAGGCGAAATCAGGCCGACACCCGGAGTCGAATGACGCGTTTTCGCAATCCACGGATAGACCTTCGGCCCCGGTAACTGCCCGCCCTCTCCGGGCTTTGCGCCCTGAGCCATCTTAATCTGAAGCTCCTTGGCGCTAAAGAGATATGAGGAAGTCACTCCGAAGCGTCCCGATGCGATTTGCTTGATCGCGCTGTTTTTGGAGTCTCCGTCCGGAAGGATCTTGAAACGCTCCGGATCCTCTCCGCCCTCGCCCGAATTGCTCTTTCCTCCGAGTCGGTTCATCGCGATGGCGAGTGTCTCGTGAGCCTCCCGGCTGATCGAACCGTAGGACATCGCTCCGGTCTTGAATCGGCGGACAATCCGTTCGACCGGCTCGACCTCTTCAATCGGAATGGAATCCTTGGTCGGGACAAATTCCAGAAGCCCGCGAAGTGTACAGGCGCTCCGGCTTCTCTCGTTCGCCGCATGGCTGTATTTCTTGAACAGTTCGTAATCGCCGGCCCGAACGGCCTGTTGCAGCAAGATGACGGTCTCCGGATTGATCAGATGGTATTCCCCGTCCTTGCGCCATTGGAAGAATCCGCCGGAAGAAAGTCCCGGATCGGTATCGTTCGGCGAAAATGCCGCGTCATGGCGCAGGGCAGTCTCTTCGGCGATTTCCGATATACCGATTCCGCCGATGCGGCTCGTTGTCATCGTAAAGTACCGGTCAATTACTTCCGCCCCGATTCCGAGTGCTTCGAAAATCTGGGAGCCCCGGTAGCTTTGCATAATCGAGATGCCCATTTTCGAAATAATCTTAATGATGCCTTTGACACAGGCCTTGACATAGTTGTCGAGTGCCTTTTCGCGAGGAAGAGTTAATAACCCGGATTGAATCTGTTCCTCAATCGTCCGAATCGCCAGATACGGATGAATCGCCGATACTCCGTATGCAATCAGAAGCGCCAGCTGATGAGAGTTACGAGGCTCCCCGGATTCCAGAATTAAACTGAAATCCTTTCTTCTGCGCTTGCGCGTCATATACTGGTGCAGCCCGGAAACGGCCAGGAGCGACGGGATCGCGCTCTTTTTGCGGCAAACGCCCCGATCGGAGAGAATCAAGAGGTTCGCTCCTTCATCCAGAGCTCGCTCCGCCGCCGCGAAAAGACTCTCCATTTGCGCTTCCAACACCGGCCCTTTTCCTCCGGCAGGGTATAAAAGTGACAGCGTCACGGCTCGAAACATCTTCGTGCTCGCGGTACGAAGAACATTCATCTCCCGCTCGAGGAGAATCGGGTGCGGCAGAATGATTTTGTGCGCATCCTCCGGAGCCGGCTGAATCACGTTGCCCTCCGCTCCGAGATACATGCGCTCGGATATGACGATTTTTTCGCGAAGAGCATCGATCGGCGGGTTGGTCACCTGTGCAAACAGCTGCTGAAAATACTCGAAAAGCAGCTGCGGCTTCTCGGAAAGCACCGCAAGCGGCGTGTCGTCACCCATCGAGCCCACCGGCTCGTCGCCTTCTCTTGCCATCGGAATCAGCGTCAAACGAATATCTTCGAGGGTATACCCGAACGACTTCTGAAGCGCCTCAAGTGTTTCCGTCTCTGCCGGTTGCCCCGCAGGCACGTCTCCTTCTCCGAGAAGTGTTTCCGGTGTCGCAGAAAACTTCTCGAGCCACTCGCGGTAGGGCTTTTGCTGCGCAAGCTGCTCTTTGATTTCGTCGTCACCAACAATTTGTCCGCGCTCGGTATCGATCACAATCATTCTTCCGGGTCGCAGGCGGTTCTTATGCGCGATTCTCTCCTCCGGGATATTCAGAACGCCTGTCTCGGATGCCAGAATCACCTTGCCGTCCTTCGTTACCATGTACCGCGAAGGCCGCAGACCGTTCCGGTCCAAAAGCGCGCAAATCTTGCGTCCGTCGGTCATCGCCATCGCCGCAGGCCCGTCCCAGGGTTCCATCAGCATGCTGTGGTACTCGAAAAACGCCTTGCGCTCGTCGCTTAAGTCATCGCGGTGTGACCAGGGCTCGGGAACCATCATCATCGCGGCATGCTCAATCGGCCGCCCGGACAGCATCAGGAACTCAAGGCAGTTGTCAAACATCGCCGAGTCGCTTCCGCTCTCGTTAATGATCGGAAGAATCTTCTCCACCTCGTGCTCGAACCACTCCGGCTCAAGATGCGATTCGCGGGCGTGCATCGCGTTCACGTTTCCGCGAATCGTGTTGATCTCGCCGTTATGAATCAGGTACCGGTACGGATGGGCACGCTCCCAGCTCGGAAACGTGTTGGTGCTGTATCGCGAGTGGACGAGCGCCAACGCGGACAGGAAATCCAAGTCGGCGAGGTCCATATAGAAAGCATCCATCTGTTGAACCGTGAGCATCCCTTTATACACAATCGTCCGGGATGAAAGACTCGCAAAATAGAAGCCCTCTCCGTTCTTCTTAAGAAAAGCCGGTGCCAGCTGCTCGCACTGCTTGCGCATGACATAGAGACTTCGTTCAAATGACTCTTCCGTCTTTGCCCATTCCGGCCGCTCGAAAAAGAACTGCGCAAAATGCGGACGGCACTCCTTGGCCGCTTCTCCGAGAATCGAATCGTTCACGGGAAGGTCCCGCCTGCAAATCACACGAAGCCCCAGCTCGCCCGCAATCCCAAGAATCAGCTTGGCGCAGGCTTCGCGAGCTTCCGAAATTCGCGGCATAAACAGCATTCCGACCCCGTATTTTCCGGGCTCCGGCAAATCGATTCCCGCCAGAACTTTTCGAAAAAACCGATCCGGAAGCTGCACGAGTATTCCTGCGCCGTCGCCGGTCTTCGGGTCACTGCCCGAGCCGCCGCGATGTTCAAGATTCGCTAGAATATCAAGCCCGTCGCGGACGATCTCGTGAGATTTTCTTCCGCTAATATCGGCAACCACTGCGATTCCGCACGCATCGCGCTCGAATTCCGGACGATACAGGCCCTGTGCTTCCGGATATCCGTTCATTTTATCGTCTTCCTCTCACTTGGTCGCTCCTATATTCATCGCGGCTCTGACAAAATCCGCGAAAAGCGGGTGCGCCCGGTTCGGTCTGGATTTAAATTCGGGATGAAACTGGCAGGCTATGAACCACGGATGCTCCGAAATCTCGATCATTTCGACAATCCTTCCATCCGGGGATATCCCCGACATGCTCATTCCTGCCTTCTCATACTGCTCGCGATATTTGTTGTTCACTTCATAGCGATGCCGGTGCCTCTCGAAAATCATCTCTTCTCCGTAGATTCGCCGCGACGCCGAGCTATCCGCAAGGCGACAGGGGTACTTACCGAGCCGCATCGTTCCGCCCAAATTCTCAATGCCGTTCTGATCCGGCATTAAGTCAATCACCGCATCCGGAGTATCCGGACAAAGCTCCGAACTGTTCGCCTCCTTATATTCTAATACATGTCGAGCAAATTCGATCATCGCAACATGCATCCCCAGGCAAATTCCGAAATACGGGACGCCGTTCTCGCGCGCGAATTTCGCTGCGGCGATTTTTCCCTCGACCCCACGGGTTCCGAATCCGCCGGGAACCAGAATTCCTCCGACCCCTTCAAAAATCTCCGGGGCGTTTTCTTCCGTTACGGTATCGGACTCCACCCAGCGAATCGATACCTTTGTTGAATTATACGCGCCGGCGTGTGTCAATGCCTCGACAACCGAAAGGTATGCGTCGTGCAATCCCGTGTATTTTCCGACAATCGCAATGGTCGTCATGCTCTTGGGGCAGTTGAGGTTGTGAACAAGCCCGGTCCACTCGGCGATATCGGGCGCACTCTCGGTAATACCGAATTTTCTGCAGACAATGTCTGCGAAGTGCTGGGCCTCCAACGCGAGCGGCACTTCGTACAAGAGCGGCATATCCCGGTTCTCGATGACGCAATTCGGCGGGACATTGCAAAATAAAGCGATTTTCTCCTTGAGATCCGCGGTCAACCCGACTTCCGTTCTGCATACGAGAATATCCGGCTGGATGCCGTGCGACAGAACCTCCTTGACCGAGTGCTGCGTCGGCTTTGTCTTTTGCTCCTGAGAGGCCGATAGGTAAGGAACCAGTGTAACATGAACAAAAATGCAGTTCTCCCGGCCGATATCCGCCGAGAACTGTCGGGCAGCTTCGATGAACGGGAGAGACTCGATGTCTCCGATCGTGCCGCCAATCTCGATGATGGCGATATCGTAGCCCTCCTTATCGGCACGCAAGCGCTCCTTGATTTCGTTTGTAACGTGCGGGATAACCTGCACGGTTCCGCCCAGATAATCCCCGTGACGCTCCTTAGCAAGAACCGTGTGGTAGATTCGTCCGGCGGTCACGTTCGCATTCTGAGATAGATTCTCATCTATGAATCTTTCATAATGCCCGAGATCGAGGTCGGTCTCCGCGCCGTCATCCGTTACAAAGACTTCTCCGTGCTGATACGGGTTCATCGTTCCCGGATCGATATTTAGGTACGGGTCAAATTTCTGCATCGTCACCCGAATACCGCGACACTTGAGAAGACGCCCGAGCGAGGCCGCGGTGATTCCTTTTCCCAGACCGGAAACGACACCTCCGGTTACAAATATATACTTGACGGGACTCGTTCGATTATCGCGAGATGATCCTTCTTTCGTACCCATTTCGTCTGCGCTCATTATTTTCCCCTCCTTCCGGTGCCCGTATACCCTCCGGTTTTCAATCGGGACACCGCCTTGGTCGCATTTTCCCAGCTTCCGAATGCCGTAATTCGAAAATACCCTTCTCCGGCGGCACCGAATCCGGAACCGGGTGTGACGACGATGGCGAATTTTTCTAACAGCTCGTCGAAAAATTCCCACGATGTCTTCTTTTCGGGCGTCTCGACCCAAAGATACGGTGCATTAACACCGCCGCTAACATTGAATCCGCATTCGACCAGTCCCTGGCGAAGCACCCGCGCATTATCCAGATAATATCGAATCGTTCCTTCCGTTTGTCTCCGCCCGACCGGTGAATAAACGGCTTCGGCTGCCCGTTGGGTGATATACGAGACCCCGTTAAATCGGGTCGACTGCCTTCGGGCCCACAAATCTCTGAGCCGCACGCCGTCCCGTTTCAAGTCCGTCGGGATCACCGTGTAGCCACAACGCATGCCGGTGAATCCGGCCGTTTTCGAGAAGCTTCTCAATTCGATCGCACAGGTTCGCGCGCCATCGATTTCAAAAATCGAATGCGGAAAATCCTCCGATATAAACGCTTCATAGGCAGAATCGTAAATAATGACGCTGTCGGTCCGATTCGCATACTCGACCCATGACCGAAGTTCTTCCCGTCCGATGGCCGCTCCCGTCGGATTATTCGGAAAACACAGGAAAATCAAGCCGCTGAAAGCACCGGGCGCGCTCACGTCCGGAATTTTCGGCAAAAACCCTGTCGTTTCATCGCATCGAAACGTATCTATGCGACTATATGTACTTGTCTTTTCGTCAAACGTTCCTCCTCGGCCGGACATCACCGCCGCGTCGACATATACCGGATAGACCGGATCACACACCGCGACGGACGTTTCTTCTGAAAAAAGATCCAGGATACCGGCAGAATCGCTCTTGCATCCGTCGTTTACAAATACTTCCTCTTCGCGAATGGAAACGCCTCTTCTGCTGTAGTCGTTCTCGATGATGGCACGGACCAGAAAATCATACCCGAAATACGGGCCGTACCCGCGAAAGGTATCCTCGCGACTCATCTCGTCGACCGCTCCGTGCATAGCCCGAATGACCTCCGGAGCCAAGGGCTGCGTTACGTCTCCGATTCCGAGGCGAATCAGGTCCTTATCGGGATTTCTGTGGCGATACTCTTCCGTCCTTTTGGCGATTTCCGCAAAAAGATATCCTCCGCGAAGCCGCTCAAAATATGGATTTACTCCGATCATATTTCCTCCCTCGGATGAATGCGCCCGGCCTTTGGGCCCTCAATCCTCCATCGGATCTATTTTTGCTCTTCTATATCAAACGAAACCTCTCCGTCAAAGACGAACTCGGCCGGCCCGACCATCAGGACATCTCCGGTTTTCTCGTCCCAGGAAATATCGAGCTTTCCTCCGTTTAAGAAAACGAAGACATTTCGGCCGGAAAGTCCGTTCACAACCGCTGCGGCGACAGTCGCACACGCACCGGTTCCGCACGCCATCGTTTCCCCGGACCCGCGCTCCCAGACGCGCATTCGAATTCTGTTGCGATCCAAAATCTCCGCAAATTCGGTGTTCACGCCTTCCGGAAACAGCCGGTGTGTCTCGAAAAACGGTCCGATCCGTTCAATCTCCAGGCGCTCGATGTCCTTCGTGAAGATTACGGCGTGCGGATTTCCCATGGACACCGCCGTTACGTTATAGAGCGTCCCCGCCGCGTGAACCGGCTCATTAATCATGGGGTCGCTCTCCCGGATTACCGGTACATCCTTCGGTAAAAACGACGGCTTGCCCATATTCACCTTGGCAAAGAAATTTCCGGACGAATCGACTCCTGTCAATATTTCACGAACTCCGGAACGTGTCTCAACGCGAATCTTCTTTTTTTTGGTAAGTCCCCGGTCCAATACATATCGAGCGAGGCAGCGAATTCCGTTGCCGCACATCTTTCCGAGGGACCCGTCCGCATTGTACATTTCCATCCGGAAATCCGCCGCATCGGAAGGTCGAATCAAAATCACTCCGTCGCTTCCGATTCCGAAATGCCGGTCCGAAAACCGCCGCGCGAAACCGGCGGCTCCAACCCCCTCAAAATAATCCGTGCCGGTGCAATCGACGTAAATATAATCGTTTCCGATTCCCTGCATCTTGGTAAAAGGTATCCGTTTCATGGCTGATCTCCCTCATGTGTCCCGAAGGATTTGCTCTGCCAACGTCGCCATGTTGATTCCCTTCGTCATACTTTCCTTTTGAAGGTAACGGTGCGCTTCCGCCTCCGACAATCGTTCCGTTCTCATCAGGATCATCTTTGCCGTCTCAATTCTGCGTTTTTCCTCCGAGGATCTCCCGGTCTTTGCCGCAAAAACCTCCTTCGGAGCCGGCGAATTCATCGTATTCGGCGTTCCGAGTCTCGGGAACTGCCGGGTTTCCAGAAGCGCCCGGACGTAAAATGCAAGGTCCTCGGAAATAACCGGCAGAGAAATCACATACATCCCGTCTCTTTGATTATGGCCGGGGTCCGATTCAAACCCGGTCGAAAGAATCAGCATGTCAAAGTCATCCGTCAGATTCGAAAACAAAATCGGTGCCGTCATATCTGAAAGTCTCGGTGAACTGACAATCAGGCCTCCACCATCCTCGAGAAGCGCCAGTCGCAGAGCTGCCGCTCCGTCTCGGGCGATTCCCCGGACGGCAATTCCGTGACAAAGCAGTGCGTCACGGATTCTTGCCGCCGTGGTGATATCGGGAAAGGTAAGGATTATCCCTCTCATCTTTCTTCTCCCAAAGTCATTTTCTGCCCTGATCAATAACGAAGCAGATACTTATCCAGCTCCCATTCGCTGACTCTCATTCTGTACTCGTTCCACTCACTTCTTTTGGCTTCGAGATACTTGGTGAAAACGTGATCTCCAAGGGTCTGTTTTGCCAGTTCGCTTTTTTCGAAAAGATCCAGTGCCTCATTGAGGTCTCCGGGCAGATTGTCGATTCCGTGCTCCGCCCGCTCTTCGGGTGTCATCTCAAAAATCGATTTATATATCTGCGTCGGAGGTGTGAGCTTATTCTCGATTCCATCCAGACCGGCCGCCAGGCACATGGCCAGAGACAGGTACGGATTGCAAGCGGGATCCGGGCACCGAAGCTCCAGACGAGTTCCTTTGCCGCGTGTCGCAGGAACACGAATCAGCGCAGAGCGGTTCGCCGCGGACCACGCCAGATAACACGGCGCCTCATATCCAGTCTCTTATAGGAGTTGACCAGTGGATTGCTGATGGCCGTGAAATCCTTCACATGCTTCAGAAGCCCCGCGATAAAGTATCCGGCGATCTCGGAAAGGCCCAGATCTCCGTCCGGATCGTAGAAGGCGTTCCTCCCGTCCTTCATCAGTGACATATTCGTGTGCATCCCCGACCCGTTGATTCCGAATATCGGCTTGGGCATAAAGGTCGCGTGCATGCCGTACTTCTTGGCAATGGTCTTTACCGTAAGCCGGAAGGTCATGATATCATCGGCAACCTTCAATGCATCTCCAAACTTAAAGTCAATCTCATGCTGTGCCTGTGCTACCTCATGATGGGTCGCTTCAATCTCGAATCCCATCGATTCCAGAGCAAAGGCAATTTCTCTTCGAACGTCCTCTCCCTGTCCGACCGGCTCTAAATCAAAATATCCGCCCTGGTCATGCGAAAATGTCGTCGGACTTCCCTTCTCGTCGAAGTGGAAAATGAAGAACTCCAGCTCCGGTCCGACATTGAATGTGTAACCCAGCTTGGCCGCTCTCTCCAGGACCCTTTTCAAGGCAAATCTCGGGTCACCGGCATACGGTTTTCCGTCCGGCGTATACACGTCACAGATAAGACGTGCAACCTTGCCGATTTGCGGGCGCCACGGAAAAATGACGAAGGTGTCAAGGTCCGGATAGAGATACATATCGGACTCTTGAATTCGAGCAAATCCGTCGATGGACGAGCCGTCGAACATGCAGTCGTTGCTTAATGCTTTTTCGAGCTGACTCGGCGTAATCGCCACGTTTTTCAGGATTCCGAAAATATCCGTAAATTGCAGCCGAATAAAATGGATATCCTCTTCCTTAACAATCTTGATAATGTCTTCCTTCGTGTACTTTGACATCTTGATCCTCCCCGTATTTCCTACTGTTTCAATGGTTGGTGCAAAAAAGCAAAAAGAGACGGGCGTCCCGTCTCCTTTTCGGTCGATGTCATTGTACGTCGGAACCTACCGGCTTGTCAACCCCTTTTGCAAGTTTCTCTCTGTCTTCTTGCAATATTTTCAGTTTCACAGCTCGCGGGGGGCAATCGATAATCGTCTCCGTTTATCTGTTTCAGTGCCTTTTCGAGCAAATAATCTGTCATTGCGGGATTCTTAGGAAGAAAGCTACCATGGGAATAGGTGCAATAAACTCCGCAATAGACAGCCCCCTCCGTTCCGTCGTCACCATTATTGCCCGCTCCGCTCATCACTTTTGCAAGAGGCCTCACGCCATCTCCCAAAAACGTTCTTCCGCTATGGTTTTCAAATCCATATAGATTATTCGGTTCGAAGCACCCTTGTGCCGCCGCACCGGTTAAAAAATCACAACGGTACGCCGTATTCCCGATCAGCCGTTTCTTCTGCGCAACGGTATACACGTCCAGGGCCGCCAAACAATCAATGCGGTTTCCGTCGAATTCTTCGTAGTACTTGCCCATCATCTGATATCCGCCGCAAATGCAGAGGAATATCTTTCCCTTCTCGACGGCTTCCCTGACGGCCGCGCCTTTATGTTGAACCAGATCTCTGCGAATGATATTCTGTTCGGCGTCCTGACCTCCCCCGAAAAAAACAATATCGTACTGATCTCCGTCAAAGTTCTCTCCGATCGTTAGAAGTGTGACCCGAACCTTTATTCCGCGCAGACCGGCACGATATACAAGGGCCAAAATGTTTCCCCGATCTCCGTACAGATTCAGGAGATCCGAATACAGGTGACAAATACGAAGCTCTGTTTTCATTCGAACCCCCTACTTCCAGTAATTTTTCAGATGAAATCTCTTGACCAGGTATTTTCGAAGCGAAAGCATTGCGGTGTAATTCGGAAGGATATACAAACACTTCCCGTCCGGGCATGCGGCAAGGGCCTCCTCGAAAAGCGCCTCGCTCCCCTTCATCTCTTCGCTCCTTATCTGCTCCGGTGCCGCTTTGGAATAAACCAGTCGCAGGAGCATCTCCGCGAAACGCTCTCCCGATACATACGTCCGATCCGGATATTTCCGGGTTTCAAAATCGACGTCCCATATCCAGGACACATCCGTTCCGTCCGCGATATTACTGTTCAATAGAAGATAAAGCCCTCCGACATCCGGCGCCTCGGACACATGCGTCAGCGCCCGGTCCAGTCCGACCGGGTTCTTGACCAGGAGAATGCAAAAACTCTTATCGCCGACGGCGATTTTCTCCGTCCGGCCGAACGCCGGGCGAACCGAGGCCAGTTCTTCCGCACAAAACGACAAGGTCAGCTTCTTGTCCCCGACTTCTTGTCCGAACACCACACAGGTCCCCGTCGCCGCCACGGAATTGTAAACGTTATGCATACCGGGAATCGAAAGTACCGTAGCAGCCTGCTCTTCCCTGTAATTCAATGTCATTGGCGCATCGAATGCAGAGGAATCCGCGCTCCCGTCGAGATGCGCCGAGTAGTCCGGTATCTGGCGCCGGTCTCCGCACGAAGGGCAAAAATATATTCCGAAATGACCGAAGCTTCGAGCCGAATACTCGAATTTTTTCTTGCACTTCAGGCAATACTCGGCATCGGAAGATGTCGCCAAAGCGTCCTGATTCCCGGTGTTTGTAACATTGTTACGCACCATGTACGCTTCATCGAGCCCGAAGAACGACACCCGCTCCTCGCGGCCGTTTCGAAGCGTGGAAATCATCGAGTCGTCAGCGTTCAGGAGAATCTTTGCATCCGTCGCATCCAGGCCCTTTTCGATGCAGCTTCTCGTATATAGGAGCTCCCCGAAGCGGTCCAGCTGATCCCGGAAAAGATTGGTCACCAAGCAAACGCGCGGATTGATTTTACCTGCGGTAACCGCGAAGGCCGCCTCATCGGTTTCCAGTACGTAGGCGGTCGGAACCCCCTTCTTGGATGCGCGCCGTTCCGCCGCAGCATGCTCGGCAAATGTCGTCGCGAGCCCGGACGCGAGGTTCGCGCCCGAAACATTTGTTCCGACAAAGTATCCGGCCTTCTTCAATACCTCGGCAATCATATGCGTCGTCGTTGTCTTCCCGTTGGTTCCGGTCACCATAATCACGTTTTTCCCGCCGCTTACATCCGCCAGGAAGGATGGGCTTATTCGGAGCGCAATCTTGCCCGGAAGGGTAGTGGCTCCCTTTCCGAGAAGCCTCAGGACAAAGCGAATCGCACCGGCCGCGGCCAGCGCCGTTCCGGTTCGAAGCGATTTCATGGAATTTTCCTCTCGGCCCGGTTGTTGTTCATTATTTCAATAAAGCGATCGAAGAGATAGTTGTTGTCCTGCGGCCCCGGCGCTCCCTCCGGATGGTACTGCACGGTAAAGACCGGCCGGTTCTTCATTCGAATCCCCTCGACCGTACCGTCGTTCACGTTGATATGACTGATCTCGCAAAGATTTTCAGGAAGCGATTCCTCGATGACGACATAGCCGTGATTCTGCGAGGTCATGTACACTCGCCCGCTTTCAAGTTCCTTAACGGGATGGTTGACGCCTCGGTGTCCGTATTTGAGCTTTCTGGTCTTTCCGCCCAGGGCAAGCGCGACCAGCTGATGCCCGAGACAAACACCCATGACCGGAACGCCGGAGTCCAGAAGCTTTCGTATTTCGAGGATTGCCGGGCCGACGTTAACCGGATCTCCCGGTCCGTTCGACAGAAATATGCCGTCGGGCTTTTGAGCAAGTATATCCTCAGCCAGCGTGTCAAAGGGATACGCGGTCACTTCGCAACCGCGGCGGGTAAGGTTCCAGATAATATTATGCTTGGCCCCGAAGTCCAGGAATGCAACCCGAAACAACGCCGCTTGCTCGTCATCGGACCCGGATGCGTTAAGCAGTCTCGTCGCTTCTCCGTCACTTCGCCGTTCGGCCATATCGGCTTTGTTCCATCCGTGCTTCCACGCCGGGTAGAATTGTTTCTCCTTCGGGCTGACCTGTTCAACAAGATTCCGGGCGTTATAGGCCCGGATTTTCTCGAAAATCTCGGGTACATTCAAGGTGTCCGGCGTCCCGTCGGCAATACATCCGACACGGGTGCCCTCCTCGCGAAGCTTAAGCGTGAGCGCCCGTGTGTCGATTCCCCGAATCCCTGGGACATCGTTTCTCTTTAAGTACTCATCCAGGTCCTCGGCGCCGCGTTCGTCGTTCTCTATATGGGTCAAATCACGAACAATCAGTGCCCCGACCCACAGTCGGTCTGCCTCCGAAACGTCCTCGAAAACGCCATAGTTGCCGACGACCGGGTGCGCCATCGTTACCGCCTGTCCGCAGAATGACGCATCGGTCAAAAGCTCGACATAGCCGGTCAATCCGGTCGAAAAAACGACCTCGCAAACCATCTCGCGGTCCGCGCCGAAGCGAATTCCCGGATAAATGCTCCCGTCATCCAATACCAAACAGGCCTTCTTCATTTTCTAATTCACCGCTCTTTTCTTTTTGCAAAGTATATTATCACCGATTGGACAATCTGTCTTCATCGAAAATAAATTTTTTTGTGTTCTGCTTCTTGTTTCACCCCTGTCGGATCAGCACATGACTTTTAAAACAGTGCGGGACGTACAAAGGAATTTCGGGACAGTGCGGGACGTACACATAACTTTTGAAACAGTGCGGGACGAGTTTTTTACGCCTCGGCAAGATGCGCGATGACCAGAAGCCGGTGCGAGCCTACGCCGGTCGGGGTGCATGTCACGAGCGTAAGCTGAGCTCCTTCGCTTTTTTCTTGCGTCAGATATTCAGGCAATTTCTTGGGGACCAGCGCATCGATAATTTCATCGACAATATATGTATGGCTATTGCCATCCATGGTTATGATGACCACTTCGTCACCGACCTTGACCTCGTCGAGACGATTGAAGATGCTGCCGTACGTCTTCATCCGATGCCCCAGGACAACCAGGTTCCCTGTTTGTCCGGGTATTACGGAGCCCTTATACACTCCGGCTCCGTATCGTAACGGAACAATTCCGGCATCGTCCCACAGGGGGAGGTTCAAATCAACGGCTTCGATCGAGAGGGTGCCAACCGCCGTCAGCACCACCTTTTCCGGGTGCGAAAAAAATACGTCATCGGGATTCAGCGGATCCGGATTGCTCGATTCGTCTTCTTCCGCAAAATTCTCGTACCCCTCGCCTTCAACCGCGAATTCGTTACCGTCGACGATTATGGTTTGCACGCCAATCTCAATTTTTTCGATCATCTCCCGCGCGGATTCCGTCCTCTGCTTTTCGATGGTCGGTCGCTTCCCCAAAAGGAGTATTCCCGATATCAGGCAGATTACCGCAACCGCCGCAAGCAAAACACGGATTACCATTCTTCGTGCTCTTTTTGCGGAAACGACGCCCGCTTCTTCGGGCCCGCTGCTTACGGGAGTTTGAACATCGACCGGTGCCGGATCTTCGATGGGCGGACGTTCAATGTCCGACAGACTCTCGTCTCCCGTTGTATGCTCTTCGACCGGTAACGGATCGTTAGAACTGACTGGCTTATTCTTCATACTGTTCACCCGGTTTTCCTTCCGTTCGAAAATGCGATTGAATTCACGTCGTTTTGTTTCTCCGTTATTATACCAAATACTGTTCGTCTTGGTTATTTTCTGCTATCATTAGCTTACTTTTTACCCGTGTTTTTCGTTAATGGAAGCGAGCTGTATGCAGGATACGCAAGTTCAGTCCGTCTGGAGCAAAGTTCGTAACGTTCTGTCTAAAGAGATCTCCGAGGTCAGTCTCAAGACCTGGATTGATCCGATGATTCCCGTATACGGTGATGACAAAGTCTTTATCCTGTCGGTTCCCGATGCATTCTCGTACTCATATGTCATGCAGTATAAAACTCTGATCAGCCATTCTTTTTCACAGGTTCTCTCCCGCGTCATTGACGTGGAGATTCGCGTCAGCGGTTCTCAAGAGCTCCTGGACGCAATGCGGCGAGTCCCGACCGGGGTAAGCCCGCAAGGCTCTTCCATCTCTTCGGCGACCTTTCCGGATTCTTCCGGGGTACAATATTCCCAATTGAATCCGCAGTACTCTTTCGATGCTTTTGTCGTCGGCTCCGGCAACCGCTTTGCGCACGCAGCCTGTGTGGCGGTCGCTGAGAAGCTCGGAGGCCGAAACTACAACCCTCTTTTCTTATACGGCGGTTCAGGGCTGGGCAAGACGCATCTGATGCACTCCATCGGGAATTACGTTACTTCGCGAAGGAAGGAAAAGAAGGTCATCTACGTTCAGTGCGAGCAATTCGTCAACGAGTTTATCTCCGCGATTAAAGAGACCTCGTACGACGAATTTCGGGATAAATACAGAAGCGCAGATCTCTTGCTGATTGACGATATTCAGTTCATTGAGGGGAAAGAACAGATGCAAATCGAGTTTTTTCATACTTTCAATGCGCTGCACGAGTCCGGGAAGCATATCGTCATGACCTGCGACAAACCGCCCCAGAGCTTGGCCTCGTTGGAGGAAAGACTGCGAACCCGCTTTTCCTCCGGCCTCATCGTCGACATCCAGCCGCCGGACTACGAGACACGATACGCGATTTTGCAGAAACGCGCGCAACAGAATGCAGTTCAAGTTCCTGAAGAAGTGATGGATTATATCGCATCGAACATTGCCACCAATATCCGGGAACTCGACGGAGCCTTTAATACCGTTCTCGCATACAGCCTTTTGGCCGGATCGTTGGATTTGGACGTCGCGGTCGCTGCCCTCAAAGACATCATCCTCCCGCGGCCTGAAAAGATGATCACTTTCCAACTGATCATGGAAGTCGTTTCCCGCTATTACAACATCTCCGTCAGCGAGATTCTTTCGAATCGGAGAAGCAAGGATATTATCGTCCCCCGTCAGGTTGCGATGTATCTGTGCCGATACGTAATCAACATGACCTTTCCCAAAATCGGAGAGGTTTTCGGCGGAAAGGATCATACTACAGTCATTCATGCCTGCAACAAAGTGTCTTCGGAACTCTCTTCCTCTCATTCGGAGCTTGTTTCCGACATCGAGGAAATCAAAAAGCGTCTGGCCGGCTGACCGGCGATCCACAATGCCGCACGTTTTTTCCTCTCTTTTTCCGTAAATCCTTTCGCATGGCCGCTGAATCGGGTTCTCGTTATCCACCGTTTTCTGTCGACATGTGGATAACTGTAGTGGGATTACCTGTGCAGACAATGGGGAAAAAAATCACCAGGGAAAACCGATCAAAACCCGTTTGTTTTCCCCATTCTTATTCCCATTGTTTGAACAGCTGAAATGCTTTGTTTATGCTTGTTTTGAGACTTTTTCACGTAATTGACACACCATAATAAGAAGGGGAATATCTATCTTTCATATTTCATAGCCGTACCCCCAAGGAACATTGTTCATCTGTATTCTTTTATCCTTGTACTTTGACAAGGTGTGGATAACTTTTTTATGCTTTCATTGTTCTCATTGTGTTACAGAATAATTACAGGAAAATTACTCTGCTTCTTGAGAAGACCCTCCTGAATTGCTGAATGGATATCCTTTGACAAACGCCAAATATTTTATACGGTATCTCTTCTCATTTGAAAAATAACTGTTTTTATCACTTTGAAAGACGCAAACGCATAGAAAAATTTTATTTTTTCTGTATAATAGTAGTGTTAAATCTTTTTCGAGCAACGGAGGTGCCCTTATGAAGTTTATGTGTTCCAGAG
>CAYGIB010000018.1:0-17541 GCA_964349735.1 uncultured Oscillospiraceae bacterium
TTATTAATGTTCTTCATGTTCTCGGGTTTTTAAGGTTTGTGGGAGATCCGATATGGCCAAGGAAACAACCGGTAAAGGATTTTTCGAACGAATCGGGGCGTTTCTGCGTTCTTTCATCAAGAGGCCCGAATACAGGAGCGATTTTATCGCGATGATTCCGGCGCTTAAGATTACCTTGATCTATCTCTTGATTAGCGTGGTATGGATTGTCGTTTCCGATACCGTTACCGAGGCGGTGATGCCCGATTATCGTCAGATGGTAATCGTCAGCATCATTAAGGGAATCCTTTTCGTGACGGCGACATCGATTTTTATTTTCTATCTTGTTTCCCGCGAGCTCAAGCTGGCCGCCGGACTCAAGACCGGCAAGGCGGAACTGGGTGCTGAGCTTGACTATACCAATACACTGTTTTCGGCTGTTCTGGAGAGTTCTCCGGATATTATGGTTTTTTCACTGGATACGGACTACCGCTACACGGCATTCAACAGCCGCCACAAGTATTCGATGTTGCGATCCTGGGGGAAAGAGATTTCCGTTGGAACCGACGCACTGTCGCTGGTTAAGGACACCGAACTGGAAGGCAAATTTAAATTGGAGTTTGACAGGGTCTTAACCGGGGAGTATTTTTCATCCGTCGATGAGTTCGGAAACTCCGAGGAGTCGCGTGCATATTGGCAGAAGTACTATTCTCCGATTATCGACAGGGATCGCAACGTCATTGGCCTTACTTGCTTTGTGTTGAACATCACGCCGCTTAAGAAGGCCCAAGACCGTAATCTGTACATCAGTTACCACGATATGTTGACCGGTCTTTATAACCGGAGATATACCGAAGAGACGATTAAGCGCATGGACAAGGCAGAAAATCTCCCGATTTCGGTGTTGCTCGGAGACGTCAACGGCCTGAAACTCGTTAACGATGCATTCGGGCACCACACCGGCGATTTGATCTTGAGAAAAGGTGCCGACATCATTTCGGAGGCCTGCGAGGGGCGCGGGATTGTCTCGCGATGGGGAAGCGATGAGTTCATGATAATGCTTCCCAACACATCGGAAAGTGAGGCGGATGCGTTGATGTCCCGCATCAAGCTCGCCTTGGCGCCGATCCAGGTCAACTCGATTCCCGTCGATATATCGTTCGGAGCCTCCACCAAAACCATTGCGGAAGAATCGATTCTGTCGTTAATTAAGACGGCCGAGGATCATATGAACAAGAGCAAAATCGCCGAGAGCAAGAGCATGCGAAATACCATCATCAAGACGATCATGCACACGCTGCACGAGAAGAACCCCCGTGAGGAGGCACACTCCAAGAGAGTCGGCGAGCTATGTAAGAAAATCGCAAAGGAATTGAATCTACCGGATGTTGAGGTCAATCTGCTGAACCTCGCCGGATTTTTACACGATATCGGAAAGATTGCCATCGACGACCGTCTCTTGAGCAGCACGAACGATTTGACCGCAGATGAAATCGAGATTATCCATACCCATCCCGAAATCGGCTGTCGCATACTCCGCTCTTCCTACGATGTCGCAGAAATCGCAGAGGCGGTCTTGTATCATCATGAGCGCCGCGACGGTTCCGGTTACCCCAAGGGTCTTCAGGGCGACGCGATTCCGCGGAACGCCTGTGTCATAGCAGTCGCAGACAGTTTTGACGCGATGACCGGCAAACGAGCCTATCGGAAAAAACTGACCGCCGAGCAAGCCGCCGAGGAAATTCGCGCCGGCTCGGGAACCCTTTACGACCCTCAAATTGTCGACGCATTCCTGAGAGTGGTTCTGAATTACGAGTGGGATTTGGAGCCGTGGGACATCTAGAGAAAGGCAGTACAGGAAGTTGCAGGCGAAAAAATACGACGAGAAGTTAAATAGAATCCTTACTTTTTTCAAAGTCGGGTATTTCTTGGTATCCTCGCTCATCATCATTCGAGGAGCCATCGAGGATTATGCGACCGGCTGGACCAGTCGCAATGTACTGATTCTATCCATCACCGCCGCTCTGGTTGCGGTTCTGGCAACCTATCTATACGGATGGACCTTTCTGAAGTACCGGCCAAGAGAAACCGATACGGGCGTCGGGAATCTCTTACTGCTCGAATCCCTCTTTCTTCTGCTCATGACCATGACCCTTATATGGTTTACCGATAAGAACTACAGTTACTTCCTGATTGCTGCCCTTCTGTTTCTGGTTCCTGTGACCATTCAGCTCGGACTTCGACAGGCATACCTGATTACCGCCGTGCTCTCCGTTTATATTTTCGCACTTGATTTCTTCTTCACTTACCATATCTCAATCACCCGTTTCCTCGAAAAGGACCTGGTCGCGATTGCGGTCCTTTTCCTGACCACGTGGGTCCTGGATCGTTTTGTCAAAACGGACCGCGAGCGGATTCTGGCGTTGGAGGAAAGAGCCAATATAGACGGCCTGACCGGCCTGTTTAACCATCGATATTTCCACAGCGCTCTGAACCATGAGATAAAATCCTGTATCTATTTGAAGCAACCGCTGACTCTTCTTTTTCTCGATATTGACTCCTTCAAAGATTTTAACGATCAGTTCGGACATTTGAACGGAGACAAGCTTCTCAGCACGGTAGCTCGCCTCATGATTGAGCACAAGCCCAAGGATGTCATTCTCGCCCGTTACGGCGGGGACGAATTCGCGGTTATTCTACCGAACCACACCAAGGAAGATGCCTGCTCATACGGCGAAGAAATCCGGCAGTCGTTTCAGAATCTTGATTTACGCCAGGATATCCTGATGGCCGACTCGTCCGGCAGAGACATATATCCGCCTGTCGAACCAATGACACTTTCCGTCGGAATCGCTCAGTGGGGCAACCGCACCGAAAGCGCCTTGAACCTCATCAAGAACGCAGATGATGCACTGTACCGCGCCAAGCTTTTCCGAAAGAACCGCGTCGAAGTCTATGATTCTATTCTGGACACCATTGAGCTTGATTTCGATAAGGACGATTACGATTTACTCAATTCCCTCCAGGCGCTTATCAACATCATTAACGCACGCGACCGGTACACCTCCGGGCATGTGGAGCGTGTTGTGATGTATGCCAAGGCATTGGCCCGGCAGCTCAAATTGGACGATGAGGCGCGTAAAGCCCTCTCCCTGGCCGCTTATATGCACGACATCGGCAAAGTCAACCTTTCCGAAAAGGTCCTCAACAAAGCAACCCCGTTGGATGATAAGGAATGGAGCGATATTAAGGACCATTCCGTCGTTGGTGCGCACATATTAAGAGAAGTTTCGATTCTTGCAAACATCGCTCCTTTGGTTCTGCATCATCACGAAAGGTACGACGGAAACGGCTATCCGAATCATCTGAAGGGCAAGGAAATTCCCTTTCTCTCGCGTGTGTTGACCGTTGTGGACAGCTTTGACGCAATGACATTCGATCGCCCGTACAAGGCCGGATTAACTTGGGAAGAAGCAATCACCGAGCTGCGCGCAAATAAGGGCTCTCAATTCGACCCCGATATTACCGAGGCATTTGTCCATGTGATTGAAGCATCAATGAAGAAGGATCCCGAGAAAAGGCGCCTGATGAAGTAATATCGGTCATCGGGTTTTTGTAAGAAAATCATCGGACTCGCTTGAACGTTTCGTCGTTTATCTGATGAAGATGTAACGGCAGTTTACCCGACGAAAAGATATCCGATACGGTAAACAAGAAAAGCAATAACCCAAGCAAATCCCGTCTGATAGAGTACTGCGGCAACGGCCAACATCCGGCTGTTCAGCTCCCTTCTGATCGTCGCAACCGTCGCGATACAGGGGGTATAAAGCAGCGTAAAAACCAGAAATGTATACGCCGATAACGGTGTAAAGAGCGATTGCAGTGCCGTCGGCAAACCGGCCGACCCGGACTGGGTCAATACCGCAAACGTGCTCACGACGGCTTCTTTTGCCATGAATCCGGTAATCAAAGCGGTAACCGCCTTCCAATTACCGAAGCCGAGCGGCGCAAAAACCGGGGTGATCATTTGACCGATTCCGGCCAGAAGACTCTTTGAATCGTCGGTAACAAGATTCAATGTTCCGTCAAACGTGCGCAGGAGCCATATGACCAGTGAGGCGATGAAGATCAGTGTAAATGCGCGCGCGAGAAAATCTTTCGTTTTGTCCCATAAAAGCAGAACGACCGACTTACTCCCCGGAAACCGATAATTGGGCAATTCCATAACAAACGGAACCGGCTTCCCTCGAAAAAGGACATTTTTCATCAAAACTCCGGTCAACACAGCAAGGACCATCCCCAGCACATACAGTGAAATCATGACGAGCGCCGCCTGTTTGGGGAAAAAGGCCATCGTAAACATACCATAGATCGGAAGTTTCGCCGTACAGCTCATAAATGGAACGAGAAAGATAGTCATCTTGCGGTCCCGCTCGCTCGACAGGGTCCGTGTCGACATAATGGCCGGAACAGAGCAACCGAATCCAATGAGCATCGGGACGAAGCTTCTTCCGGACAGCCCAATTTTCCTTAATAGTTTATCCATGACAAAAGCGACCCGCGCCATATAGCCGCTGTCCTCCAGGAGTGAAAGAAACAGAAATAAGATCATTATTGTCGGGATGAATGTTAAAACGCTTCCTACACCCGAAAAGACACCGTCCACAACGAGCGATACAACGGACGGATTCACTGAGGCGCTTTCCATGGCACTTCGGACAATCTCGGCCAGTCTGTCAATCCCTTCCCCGAGCAGGTCGCTCAAAAAGCTTCCGATCACGCCGAACGTCAGCCAGAAAATCAGGCCCATGATACAAAGAAAAATAGGAATCGCCAAATACTTGTGTGTTAACAGACGGTCGATCCGAAGTGTCCGTTCCCGGCCCCGGTCGATACTCGGTCGCACAACGGTTCCGGCGACCACCTTTTCGATAAACGAATAGCGCATATCCGCGATGGCGGCCTTGCGGTCCGTGCCGATTTCATCCTCCATCTCCTTGACCGCATGCCCGATCATGTCCATTTCGTTGGCGTCGAGCTCCAGCTCATCCCGAAGCGAAAGATCGCCTTCGACGAGCTTGGTTGCCAGAAATTTGGCCGGGATACCGACCTTTTCGGCATGATCTTCAATCAGATGGGCGATGGAATGGACTGTACGATGGACCTCGCCCGAGCAGTAATCCGTTTTAGCCGGTCGTATACGGTCTCGAAATGTGCGGTAGGCTACTTCGATGAGCTCCGCCACACCCTCGTTCCGGCTCGCGGATATCGGTACGACGGGCACGCCCAGACAGCAGCTCAGCTCATCGATTCGAATCGTTCCGCCGCTTTCCCGTACCTCGTCCATCATGTTAAGCGCGATCACCATCGGAACATTGATTTCAATCAACTGCATGCTGAGGTATAGGTTTCGCTCAATATTGCTTGCATCAACAATGTTGATAATACCGTCCGGTTTGTTCTTAACGATGAAGTCCCTGGCTACCTTTTCCTCGCTGGAATAAGGGGCAAGCGAATAAATGCCCGGCAAATCGATAACATTCATATCCTTGCGGTACCGAATCGTACCCTCTTTCCGCTCCACGGTAACGCCCGGGAAATTACCGACATGCTGATTCGATCCGGTCAGTTGATTGAAAAGCGTCGTTTTTCCGGAATTCTGATTGCCGACCAGCGCTATATTCATGCTTCGGACTCCTCGTTCCGGCCTTTCCGGCCAAATCCGCTAAAAGCACCGCGATTTCTTCTCATAGCCCTTCTGCATACCGGGGGAACTCCGTCCCGAATAATCTCTATATTGGCTGCGTCTTCTTTCCGCAGTGTTAATTCGTAACAACGAATTGAAATCTCGATCGGATCTCCCATCGGAGCGGTCTTTCGGATCATTACTTTGGTTCTGGGTGTGAGCCCCATATCTAACAGGCGATCTCTCAATGCACCTTGACCGTGCACCGCTACGATGACTCCCGCTCCGCCTACTTCAAGATCCTCTAAAGTCATTTGAATCACGCTCTCAATCTTTGAAATTCGCGTTTTATGATGTAAATGTTAGACGCGTCTAACCTATGATTTAATATTATCTTTTTCGATGATTAAAAGCAAGGCCGGATTCAGAAATAACTTGCACAAAATCGCGTTTGCAATCAGTACTTGCATTATGGAAACGACACGAAAGCACAGCTTGTGATTTGCCCTTTTGGGGAATTCCGTTGAAAGCGTTACGGATGTCCGCATTGACGAATGATTCTCTTTACGCAGGAATGGGCTCAAGGTAGAATAGAGATAAAGTGCATCCTTTCCGAAACGGGGTGGTATTCATGAAACAATGGTGGCGTAATCGGGTTGCATATCAGATTTATCCCAGAAGCTTTCAGGACACCGACGGTAACGGTATCGGAGACCTCAGCGGAATCATCCGAAGACTCCCCTATTTGAAGGAACTCGGCATCGGCATCCTCTGGCTTTCGCCGGTTTATTGCTCACCGAATGACGACAACGGCTATGATATCAGCGATTATAGAAATATACATCCCGATTTCGGCACGATGGAGGAAATGGACAAGCTCCTGACCATCGCCTCTAAGCTGGATATTCGGGTGGTTATGGATCTTGTCATCAATCATACCTCCGACGAACATGAGTGGTTTATTAAGAGCCGCGACCCCGAGAGTCCGTACCGGGACTACTACATCTGGCGCCCGGCTCGGAACGGCAAGAAGCCCAACAACTGGACGAGTTTTTTTGCCGAGGACTGCTGGGAAAAAGACGAGCGCAGCGGCGAATATTACCTGCACCTTTTTTCGAAGAAACAGCCGGATTTGAATTACAGGAACCCCAAGGTGATCGAGGAAGCAAAGGATATCATGCGCTTCTGGCTCGAGAAGGGCGTGTCCGGCTTTCGCTGCGACGTAATTAATATCATTTTCAAGGACTCGCTCGAGGACGGCCGCAAGCGCCTTATTCTTACCGGCCGGGAGCACTATCTGACCTGCGAGGGGACACACGAGATCCTGCGCGAGCTGCGCCGCGATGTCCTTTCACAATTCGATTGCTTCGTCGTCGGAGAGACCGTTATGGTCACACCCAAGACCGCCTTTGAATTATCCGACCCTTCACGAAAAGAACTGGACATGCTCTTTTCATTCGAGCACATGGATACCGATTCGACGATTGTAAAGTGGTTCAAGAAGCGATTTAAGCCGCAAAAATTCTGCGAGGTCATCGCGAAGTGGCAGAACACTTTGGATTGGAATGCCAACTACTTTGAGAACCATGATCAGCCGAGAAGTGTCTCCCGCTTCGGCGACGATAAGAATTTTCATGCGGAATCCGGTAAGATGCTGTGCGTCCTTCTTCTTTGCCTTCGCGGCACACCATTTATCTATCAGGGACAGGAAATCGGCATGACTAATTTCGACTTCCGGTCGATGGATCGAATCCGCGACGTTGAGTCTTTGAATGTTTATCGGTTGGCGACCCGGCTCCATATTCCAAAATCGTACCGATGGCGGATGATTCGCCTGAGCGGGCGCGACAACGCGAGGACGCCGATGCAGTGGACCTCCGGGAAGAACGCCGGCTTTTCGAGCGGCACACCGTGGCTCGACGTAAACGGGAACCATAAACAAATCAATGTCGAAACTCAGGAAAAGGACGCGGCCTCTGTTCTTAGCTTTTATCGCAAGATGATTCATTACAGAAACAAGAGCCCGCTCCTCCAGTCCGGCCAATTCCGAAGCGTCGATATATCCAGAAAGCGTTTCGTTTTCGAGCGGTTTACCGATAAAGAGAAAATCACGGTCATCATCAGCTTCTCCGGAAAACCGAGCCGGTATATAGCTTCCGGCAAACTCCTGTTCTCCACATACGAGCGAAGTAATTACGACGGCACGCTCTCTCCCTACGAGGCGGTGCTCCTAAGCGGGAGGAACGACGGATGATTCAGTATGATCAGGGCGTATTCTTCCTGAGTACGGAACAGACCGGTTACATTTTTCGATTGACCGGATTCGGTCATCCGGAGCATATTTATTACGGTCCCCGGCTGGAAAATCCATCCATCCAAAATTTGGAACTCAAGCGGACCGCAGGCGTCGGCGGCACCGTCGTCTACGATGAATCGGACCCGATGTACTGCCCCGACATCCTTCCGCTTGAATGGTCCGGAATCGGCAAAGGCGACTTTCGCCACAGCCCCTGCGAGCTGAAGATGCCGGATGGGACTTATGTAGCAGACTTCATCTATCAATCCCATGTGATACTCGACGGACCGGTGTCCTCGGATGCTTTGCCGGTTGCGGTCGCGGATGCTGCGGATGCACAGACGCTTTCCATCCTCCTGCGGGACAAGCTTTTTGATGTTGAACTGACCCTCCTCTATACCGTCTTTCCGGAAGCCGACGTGATCACGCGTCGCGCGGTGCTCCGGAACCGCTCCGGCCGCCCGATCGTCATTCGCAAAATGATGAGCATGATGCTCGATCTGCCGGCCTCCTGCTCCGAACGGACGACTTTTCACGGCGGTTGGATCAAGGAAGCGCATAAGCAGACCGAACCGATCGGGAACGGCATCTACGTCCTTCAGAATACGACCGGCGCATCGGGAAATCGCTGCAATCCCGGATTTCTCATCTCCGAAAAGACTGCGTCGGAGTCGTTTGGCCGGGTGTACGGCTTTAATCTGATCTATAGCGGAAACCACTACTCAGCGATCGAACGGTCTCACCAGGGCTCGGTTCGCGTCATGACGGGAATTAATCCGCATTGCTTCGAGTGGCCTTTGAACGAGGGGGCGGTTTTCGAGACACCGGAAGCGGTGATGACTTTTAGCGATCAAGGATTTAATGGCGCAAGCGGGCACTTTCATGATTTTATTAACCGCCACATCGTCCGTGGAGACTGGAAGGATCAGGAGCGACCGGTGCTCTTTAACACCTGGGAGTCGTTCTTTTTCAACTTCAATAAGAGGTCCTTAATCGGTGCCGCCAAGCGCGTGAGAAAGCTCGGTGCGGAGCTCTTTGTCCTCGACGACGGATGGTTTATCGGTCGAAAGGACGATACCGCAGGCTTGGGCGACTACGAGCCCGATACCAAGAAGATACACGGCGGGTTGAAAGCGTTGTCCGGGCGATTGCAACGGCTTGGGCTGGCGTTCGGAATCTGGGTGGAGCCGGAGATGGTCAATCCCGACAGCAATCTTTTTCGGGCACATCCTGAGTACGCTGTTCGTATTCCCGGTCGAAAAGAATCCTACGCACGAAATCAGCTGGTCCTGGACCTGACAAGTCCGGCTGTTCGCGATTATATTGTCGATCAGGTCTCGGGGCTTCTGGATTCCGCAGATATCTCCTATGTGAAATGGGACATGAACCGGCATATTACCGACATGTACAGCGCATCCGTCCCTGATCAGGGCATGTTCTTTCACTCGTATATTCTTGGACTATACGATATCCTGAAACGCGTTTTCGGGCCGCGGCCGCAGATTCTCCTTGAATCGTGCAGCAGCGGCGGAAATCGATTTGATTTGGGGATGCTCTGCTTTTCGCCTCAGATCTGGGCGTCGGATAATACCGATCCGATTGAGCGGCTGTCCATCCAAGAAGGGCTTTCCTACCTCTACCCGCTATCGACCATCGGAGCGCATGTGTCGAGCGCTCCGCACCAGCAGACGCTTCGGGACACACCGTTGGCAACACGGTTCAACGTCGCAAGCTTCGGGATTCTCGGCTACGAACTCGACCCGGCACACCTGACCGCATCGGATCGGAAGGAAATTCGCGGTCAAATCGCCTTCTACAAAGGGCAGCGCCGGCTTTTCCAGTTCGGCCGGTTCCTACGTCACGATGCCGCCAAGGACAACAAGGTATTCTGGCAGGTAGTCGACTCAAGTGGAGACGCTTCAATTGCGGGGCTTTTCAATCTTCAAAGTCACGCGTCCGATACGCCGGACGTGCTGCCGCTCGGAGCGCTTGCTCCGGAAAAGGATTACGCCGTCTCAACGGTTCCGCGTCCGATTCGCGTGCGCCGCTTTAACGGCCTGATTAATCACATTCTGCCGATACGAATCAACCCGAACGGACTTCTGTTCCGACTCATCGACCGCTTTTACGCGCTTACGGACTGCGTCGAGCGGTATTCGGGCAGCGGTCGGGAGTTGATGCAGGGTGTCGCCTTGAATACGCCGTTCATCGGAACCTACTATAACGAGAAGACCCGATTGCTTGGTGACTACGACTCCAATCTCTATCAAATTACTTCACTGTAACGGAAAAATCGGACAAACGAAAAGGAGAGAATCAACATGGACAAGACGACATCCAGAAACCGGTTCTTCTACAGCGTCGGAACCATCGGAAGAGACATGCAGTACACCTTGGTGTCGATGTTTCTGAATGTGTATTTGACCGAGGTTTTAAACCTTCCGGATCAGACACTTTGGTGGACGACGGGAATCACGCTCGCCGTACGTGTCTACGATGCGGTCAACGACCCGCTGATGGGGCTGTTTGTCGACAACACGAAAACGCGATTCGGCAAGTTTAAACCGTGGATTGCCATCGGCGGAATTCTCTCCGCCCTCTTCACCGTTCTTTTTTTCACGGATATCGGATGGAGGGGAACCGCCTATATCATCTCGTTCACGGTGATTTATCTGCTGTGGGAGGTCACCTTCTCGGGAAACGATATCGGGTATTGGTCCATGCTTCCGTCGCTCTCCATTGACCAGAAGACTCGAGAAAAAATCGGATCGACCGCACGCATCTGCGCCAATATCGGTCTTTTTGTCACCGTTGTGGCGATTCTTCCCGTGACAAACATGATCGGAGAAGCCACCGGCAGCAGAAAAACCGGCTTCTTCATTGTCGCCATCGCCATCGTCCTCATTTCCTTAACAACACAGGCCTTTACGGTGTTCGGGGTAAAGGAACGCCGGGAGGTTTTCAAGACGGAAAGCAAAACATCCCTACGTGAGCTCACCAGGGCGATTTTCAAGAACGATCAGCTTCTATTCGTTTTGATTGCGCTGGCACTCTTCATGATCGGTTATACGACAACGACCTCCTTCGGCGCCTATTTCTTCATCTATGCCTATAAAGATGAAGGCATGTACAGCATCTTCGCGGCGATTCTCGGTGTCTCTCAGCTTGCGGCCCTGTCGGTGTTTCCGTTCTTCAGCAAGCGCTTTTCGAGAAAACAGCTTTATCTCGCCGCGACGATTCTGGTTGTCATTGGCTATATCATCTTCTTCTTCGCCCCGATGAATATGCTTTTTATCGGAGCGGCCGGGATTCCGCTTTTTGTCGGACAGGCATTCATTCAGCTCTTGATGCTGATGTTCCTGGCGGACACGATCGAATACGGACAGTGGAAGCTCGGTAAACGCAACGAGAGCATTACCTTTTCCGTTCAGCCCTTCATAAATAAGATTGGCGGAGCGGTCGGAAACGCGATTGTCGGAGCGGTCGTTATCTGGTCCGGCATTTCGCGCGCGGACGGAGATCCGGACAAGGTCAGCGAAGCCGGACTCCTGATGATGAAGTCCGCGATGCTTATTCTGCCGCTGATTTTGATTGTCCTCGGCTTTATCGTCTACAAGTTATTCTTCAAGATTGATAAGAAGCTCTACGATTCGATTATCACGGATCTGAAAGCCAGAGGGGATATCGCGGAGGACGCAAAATAATTCTTATGTTTCTGTGAGACGTTTTCGAATATTTGTTGTATAATAATCGGGTTCGCATCGGCGAACCGCGATTGAATGGAGAGGAGACGCTTCCTAAGCGACTGTTTCGCTATGCGTATACAAGATTACCAGAATCATCGTGCCCGCCGGAAGGCTCTGCGCAGGCAACGCCTCATCATCATCGGATTATGTGCATTTCTGTGCATTATCGGTGTTGTTCTGGGCTCCATTCTTCTGAAGAACCTCTTTTCGGGCGACCCGAATCCGACCGTTACCGGCTCCTCTGCCACCGATTCTGCGGGCACGTCAGATCCGTCCGGAACCCTCCCCGCATCGGAAACAAGCGTCCCCGCTTCGAGCATTTCCGACCAGGAAAGAGCCGCCTTGCTTTCTTCGCTCGAAAAGGACATCGAGCAATATCTTTCCTTAAAGACGGGAAGATTTTCTGTATATTACATCAACATGGGAAACGGTGAAACCGCCTCATATAACGAAACCGCCCCGATGGTCGCAGCCAGTTCGATCAAGATTGCCTATAATACGTTCCTCTATAAGAAAGCCGCCGACGGATCTTTCTCCATGGACGACAAGATGAAATATAATTCGGCGCCTTACCCAACCGGCGACTTTGAGGCGGGAACCGGAACCATTCAGAATGCTCCGAACGGTACTGAATTTACGATCCGCGAGATCAGCCGTCGGTCCATTCGAATCAGCGACAACTGCGCCACAAACATGGTTCTTCGTAAATTGGGCGGCATCGATGCCGTAAATGACGGATTTATGACGCCCATCAGCGCCGTCGTGAATTACCGGTCGTCGGTCTCTTATACCGATTACTCCGGCGCGAACCAGAGTGGCCGTCACCGGACATCCGCAAGGGATCTCGCCGAATATGCCCGGGAATTGTACAACCTGTATTCGGCAAACTCGGATGCATACAGCGATCTTATTGATGATTTGTGCAACACCGAGTTTTCGTGGGGCATTCCGGCCGGACTTCCCGACGGAACCCGTGTCGCCCACAAGATTGGCTTCAATCCCGCCTACGCTGCCCATAACGACGTCGGCATCGTTTTCGCTGAAGAGGACTATGTTCTCTGTGTCATGACAGAACTCGGGAGCGCAACGGACGCGCAGGCTCATATCGCAGAGATATCCCGACTGGTGGGCGATTACATCGAGGCCTGTCACTAAGTAGTCAGAGAAACCGCAAAGCGCCCGTCCGGGCGCTTTGTAATGTTTGAACACAAAATATTTGCAGAAAGCTTGCTCTGTTAGTATTATTCTTCTTCAGCTTTTTTCACGAATTTTATCATAAAACCGGCAGCCAGAGTCGAACCGAAAAACAAGAACCCGATTACATAGGGCACGACCGACGGACGGACCCGAATTTGCGTGTAATCGTCTTGATGGTATTCGAATTCAACCAACTCGTCATCCTCCCATTCACGGGGTGCACTCCGCAGCGGTTCGACAAACGCACTTCCATCAATGACATATAATACGGAGACCTGCCTCTTCCCCTTCTCGTTTCTTTCCAGCATGACCGTCCCGAATACAGGTTCATACTTCGTCGCGTTTACGACAAAAATCACCGAAAGCGCAATCAAAGCGACGAGAAACATGGAAGAAACGCCGATAATCGTTGTGCCCAGTTGTCGGGAATTCATCCCATGTTGCCTTGTCTTCTTCAAATTGATTCCCCCCGAAAGGTCAGATTTATAAGACTCTCATACCACGCTATCACATGCTCCTCGGGCTCGTCAATATCACTCAGCGGAAACAAAAGCCCCATTTCCTTCCATTTATGCTCCCCCATTTTGTGAAAAGGAAGCAGGTCGATTCTTTGAACACATGAGAATGTCTTCAGTTGCCGGATCCCGAGGACAAGCTCCCGGTTCGCCTCCAGAAAACTTTCCCGGTCGGTCCATCGTTTCCCTTCCCCGTCTTTCTCGAAAACCGTGATTCCGGGAACGATAACGTGTCGAATCCATACCGGCTTTCCAATCGATTCGCAAAATTCAAGAAGCTTCCAGGCATGGTCGGTATCGATTCGACACAGCGCCGCCGCTTTCTGTCGGTCAAATGCCTTCATATCCAAAAGAATCAAGTCTGCCGCCCGAATCGCTTGCTCACTGCCTTCAAGAGGTAAGCCGCCGGATGTGTCGATCGCTCCGTGAATGCCTTGCTCTCGGCACTTCTCGAGCAGAGCCGCAACAAATCCGGCCTGCAGGAGCGGTTCTCCGCCGGAAATGGTTACGCCGCCCGAAAGGTAATTCCGATATCGCATGATATCGGAAAACTGCTCGCGGACGGTGACCTCAGAACCGGCCGCCACATCCCAGGTGTCGGGATTATGGCAATAACCGCACCGGAACGGGCAGCCCTGCATGAACAGTATGTAACGAAGTCCCGGCCCGTCCAAGGCCCCGAGTGTCTCGACGGAGTGTATCCGTCCGGTCATTGCGTCCGAATCGCATACAGAATCATCACAGGGCATCTGCGCCTCAGCATCTCCGGGCTTCGGGGTATCGTCAGATTTTCGCATGAACCGTTCGCCTCACGACTTCCATCTGCTGCTCGTGAGTCAGGCGTACAAACCGCACGGCATATCCGGATACCCGGATCGTCAGCTGGGGATACTTCTCGGGGTGCTCCATCGCATCCAGCAAGATTTTCCTCTGGATCACGTTGACGTTTATGTGCTGTCCCCCGTCCGAAAAGTACCCGTCCAGAAGCGCGTACAGATTGGCCTCCTGCTCGTCGGATGTCTTACCGAGCGTATTCGGAAGAATCGAAAAAGTATACGAAATACCATCCTCGCTGTAATCGTACGGCAGCTGAGCGACCGAGCGCATCGACGCGACGGCACCCTTCGTGTCTCTTCCGTGCATCGGATTGGCGCCCGGTGCGAAGGCCTCGCCTTCTTTTCGACCGTCCGGAGTCGAGCCGGTCTTCTTGCCGTACACGACATTGGACGTAATGGTCAGTATCGAAAGGGTCGGCTTGGCATTCCTGTAGGTCTTATGCTTGGAAAGCTCGTTCATGAACTTCTTAAGTACATCTGTGGCAATCCGGTCCACCCGGGCATCATCGTTGCCGAATGCCGGATAACTTCCGTGCACATCAAAGTCGACCGCAAGGCCTTCCTTGTTGCGAATCGGTCGCACCTCGGCATGTTTGATTGCACTGAGGCTGTCCGCGACGACCGACAGGCCCGCAATGCCGCAGGCCATCGTTCGTAGGATTTCCTCGTCATGGAGCGCCATCTCGAGCTTCTCGTAGCAGTACTTGTCATGCATATAATGAATGACATTGAGCGTATTAATATAAAGCTTGCACATCCACTTCATCATCTCGTCAAAGCGGGTCATAACTTCATCGTAGTCCAGCACCTTGGCTTTCAAGGGCTCACGTACCGGTCCGACCTGTTCGCCGGTATTTTCATCCCGGCCGCCGTTGATCGCATACAGAAGAAGCTTGGCCAGATTGGCCCGTGCACCAAAAAACTGCATCTGCTTACCAATCCGCATCGCCGATACACAACAGGCAATCGCATAGTCGTCGCCAAACTTCTCGCGCATCAAATCATCGTTCTCATACTGGATGGAAGACGTAAGAATCGAGACTTCCGCGCAGTAGCGCTTGAAGTTCTCCGGCAGCTTAGGGCTCCACAGTACGGTCATGTTCGGCTCCGGCGCCGCGCCGAGATTGGTCAGGGTATGAAGGAAGCGGTAGGACATCTTCGTGACCATGTGCCGCCCGTCCAGACCGATTCCGGCAATCGACTCGGTGACCCAGGTCGGATCGCCCGAAAAGAGCTCATCGTAGGCCGGTGTGCGCAGGAAGCGCACCATCCGAAGCTTCATGATGAACTGATCGATAATTTCCTGAACCTCGGTCTCGGTAAGGCGGCCTTCCTCAATATCCTTCTGCGCGTAAATATCCAGGAACGTCGATACTCGTCCCAGCGACATCGCCGCTCCGTTTTGTTCCTTTACGGCACCCAGGTAGCCAAAATACAGCCATTGGACGGCCTCGGAAAAGTTCCGGGCTGCCCGCGAGATATCAAAGCCGTAGCCTTGTGCCATCTTGGTCAGTTCGTATAGTCCGCGGATCTGATCGGACATCTCCTCGCGCTGCTGAATGGTCTCTGTGTCTATGACGTCCGGAATGACCGAGTCCTTGGCCTTTCTCTTCTGCGCAATCAGGAAAGCGGTTCCGTATAGCGGTATTCGGCGATAATCTCCGATAATCCGTCCTCTGCCGTAAGCGTCCGGCAAACCCGTTACCAGTCCGGCATGTCGAGCGCGCTGCATATCGGGCGTATATGCGTCGAAAACACCGTCATTATGAGTTTTTCTGTACTTGAAAATATGGTCGATGTCCGGATCCATTTCATAGCCGTAAGCATTTAATGACGTCTTAACCAGTCGGATTCCTCCGAATGGCATAATCGCCCTTTTAAGAGGCTTATCTGTCTGAAGTCCGACGATTTTTTCGAGGTCTTTATCGATATACCCGGGCGTGTGGGATGTAATGGTCGATACCGTGTGCGGATCGACGTCCAGAACGCCACCGGCCTTGCGCTCCTGCTCCTGAAGGTCCAGAACCTGATCCCAGAGCTTCCCTGTTGCTTCTGAAATCGGCGCAAGAAATGAAGCGTCACCGTCGTACGGCGTATAATTCCGGCTGATAAAGTCCCGGACATGTATCTCTTCACACCACTTGCCCGCTGTAAACATGCGCTTCATCCTTTCGTTAATTTCGGCCTCTAATTGTATTGTATACAACTTTGGCTGTTATACAAATATCATAACCGATAATATCCGTTGATTCACTATGTTTTTCGAAAACATTAACGACAATTTTTCCCACGCTTTGTTTCGGCGGTTCGGGCAAAATATACATATGTCAGAGCATCCCTAAAAGGCTTTCCCCTTCATAGAACCCTCCTGCCACACAAGCGCTGCTACGCTTTGATCTTCGATATTTTCCATCCGAAGTGTTATGTGTTATAATCATGTTGGTTTTTTGTGTCGAAGCATTTCTGGTATTGCCCGATCAGCCGATTTCAACCTTCAAGTTGAATGTTGCCCCGGCGGTGGCAATGGATTAGAGAATAAGGAATTTCATCTTCGGTTTCTACCGCAAGAGATAAGTAGCATATGAAGTTTATCGGAATACCCAAGGATTATAACAAACCGGGTGAAGGATTGCGCACCATACTCGGTGTGAGTCTTCTTTTGGCGCTTGCATTCGTCTCGATTCTCGGCGCCGATACAATGTTTTCGAATCAGCGCCCGGAAGACGAGTTCACCTCTTCTTCCATTCTCTCAGAATCTTCCGTACCATCAACGGATTTTTCCGAACCGGCGGATTCCTCCGAATCTATGATTCCTCCGGAGTCGTCCGGATCCGGCGAGATTACTCCTGAGCCGACCGAACCTGCGCCGTCGCCCGAGCCCACTGAAGCTCCGGTTAAAGAAACCAAGGAATCTGCTGTGTATTATGCGACCGCCAAGATCAATATCCGATCCGGTCCGGGAATCGATTTTGATATTGTCGGATCCCTTCTGAAGGGCGATAAAGTAAACGTAACTGCTTCAACGGATAACGGTTGGAAAAAAATAGGCAGTGAACAATATGTCATCTCCGAATTCGTCTCGAAGACCCCGCCTGCAAGTGCCCTGTCCGGAATCTTTTATACAATCGGCGAGGTAAACGTTCGGTCCGGACCGGGGACTGAGTACTCCATCGTTAAGGAGCTCAGCAAGGGCAGCGCGATCGAGGTTGTCGCCCTAACAGCCAACGGCTGGTATAAGACGGTCAGGGATACCTATGTTCTCGCGTCTCTGTGCACCAAAGATAAG
>CAYGIB010000019.1:0-3708 GCA_964349735.1 uncultured Oscillospiraceae bacterium
CGGTTCTCTTCGCCTTAATCACAGCTGTTCTGGACTTTATGCCCGTTCTGGGCGTCAGCGCAACCATGGTTCCCATGATGGCATATATGCTTTTTCAGGGGAATTTCATCGGTTTTGTTATTTTGCTTATCGGAATGACGATTATGACAATCATTCGCCGGGTCATCGAACCGCCGATATTGGGCAACGCGATGAATATGCACCCGTTGGCGACGCTTTTTGCAATGATTGTCGGTGTTGCCGTCTGGGGAGCAATCGGTTTTCTGGTCGGACCGGTGGTGCTCTTGATTCTCATCGAAGTGCTGAAGGTTTTCTCCATCGATAAGAGACTCCGTAACTTCATGGGCAGGGTATTGAAGACCATGGAGGACTAACCTTGCGAACGCTCGCTCGCGCTCTGGTCCTTATCCCCGTCCTTACTTAGAAAAGTGTACTCCGGAAGATCGACGGGCACCGCAAGAGAGTAATTCATTAAGGGATGGGGCGTCGACTCAATCGGCGCCCCGTCTTCGTCCCGAAGATCCTCGGCTCTGATTTGCATTTCTTTTCCATCCGGCGTCATTACCCACAGGTTGTCCCCGAGGCTGACCTTGTTGCGCTGAGATACATACGCTCGTCCATACCGGGGGTCATAATGCGTTACCATGCCGACGACAAAGGCAGGCTTGTGAGACATCCTCTCCGGGAATAACTGCGGATTCTCCTGCGGCCGATCGAAAAAGAATCCCGTTCCGAATTCGCGGTGAACCGTTCGATTTAAAAATCTGAGCCACTTTTCTTCGGCGACGTACGACCGCGGGTCGTCACAATAAGCATCGACGGCCTCGCGGTACGCCCGCGTCACACTCGCCGTATAAAAGCTCCCTTTCACGCGCCCTTCAATCTTGAAACAATTGATACCGGCGGAAACGAGCTCCGGGATGTGGTCGATCATGCACAAGTCCTTGGAACTTAATAGATACGAACCGGTCGGGTCGCCCTCCGCCGTCAGAACTTCATCCGGTCTTTTCACCTCGGAAATTCGGTATTCCCACCGGCAAGGTTGCGCACAGTCTCCCCGGTTCGCGCTTCTTCCCGTGAAAGAATCCGACAGCAGACAGCGCCCGGAATAGGAAACGCACATAGCGCCGTGCACGAAGCACTCCAACTCCAGATCCGGCGGCACCTCGGCTCGAATCCCGACAATTTCCTTCAAAGAAAGCTCACGCGCCAGAACGATCCGACGCGCTCCGAGATCATGCCAGAAACGACAGGTCTGTGCATTGGAGACACACGCCTGCGTGCTGATGTGAACGTCCGCGTCGGGACAAAGGCGGCGAATTTTGGTAAAAATTCCGGGGTCCGACACGATGAATGCATCGGCACCGATCGAAGATGCGTATTCGATTTCCCCGTCAATCAGACGGAGGTCCTCCGGGCGAGCCAGGATGTTCATCGCGATATAGCAGCGAACGCCTCTGGTTTTACAGTATTGGACTGCCTCGTTCATTTCCCCGGGAGAAAAATTGCCGCTTCCGGCTCGGAGCCCATAGCGATATCCGGACAGATATACGGCATCCGCACCGTAATGAACGGCAACGCGAAGCTTCTCGAAATCTCCGGCGGGGGAAAGGATTTCCGGCTTAATCATCTGTGCTTTCAGAAGTTTCTTCTTCGTCCGGATTGTTCTCGTCGTTCCAGTACTGTTCGTACTTGGCAACATTCTCCTGGTGCTCCTCGTACGTCGTTGCATACGCCGTGCCCCCGTCGCCGGTTGCGCAGAAGAAGTAATAATTCGCATTCGGTTCCGGATATAAAGCGGCTTGAATCGCATCAAGGCCGGGCATACAAATCGGTCCGGGCGGCAAACCCTCGTAGAGATACGTGTTGTAGGGACTCTCCCTCATTTGGTCCGCGGTGCTGGCAGCCCAGACCCTCGGGAGGCCATCCTTTTCGCGCAGAAAATTGATCGACGCGCAGGACTGAAGTCTCCGCAGTCCGGGATTGTCCGATGTTGAATTCAACCGGTTATGAAACACCGCCGAAATCAGGAACATATCCGCGATACTGCTGGATTCGTTCTGAATCAGGGATGCCAGAACAATGACCTCGTCCATCGTCATTCCGAGCTTCTCGGCTCGGAAATAGTAATCCGGCACCAAACTTTTTTCCATATTGCGAAGGAAAGTGCGTACAATCGATTCGGCATCGGCGTTCATGTCAAAATCGTAGGTATCCGGGAAAAGGTATCCGTTCAGGATAAAATCCCGTTTCTCATCCGTCTTGATTTGGGAGATAAACGTATAGTCGACAAACTGGTTCGCGCTGTTCATGCAGTCATCGAGCTCCGATTCGTCAAAGGAAAGACCGGCCTTCTTCAGAATCTTCTTCATCTGAATATAGGTTACTCCCTCCGGGAAAAAGATTCGCTTTACCTTGGGCTCCTGACAGAGAATATACATCATCTCATCATAGGTCAGGTTGGCTGTGAGAAAATGGGTTCCGGCCAGATACCCGCCGTCGAAGCCGTTGAACTTGGACATCACCGTGAAAAAGAGCTCGTTGTCGATGAGTTTTTGTTCCTTGAGTCTTTTAGCAATTGCCTCGGTATTGTCGCCGGATTCAATGATGACCATCACCGCACCGGGGGTTTCCTCGGTAATGACGAGCTTTCCTTCCGCGATGGCCTGTTCCAGCGTGTCAAACCGCGCGGTCTGAGACATCACGTAATTATATCCGAGAAAAACGCCGAGCAAGCCGCAACCGAGAACGCCGATAACAACTACGGTGACTATGAGCGTGATTCTAACCTTCTTGGAAAACATAGAAGCGAAGTGACTCCTCTCAAACGTTGTTTTTCTTGCTCCTGAGCTTCATTCTCGTATCGGAGTTCAAGACTTGCTTGCGCAAACGGATGGATTTCGGAGTAATTTCACACAGCTCGTCGTCGGCAAGAAACTCAAGACATTGCTCCAGACTGAACTGTAAAGGAGGGGTCAATCTCTGTGCCTCATCGGTACCGGAGGCGCGTATATTCGTGACATGTTTCTTCTTGCAGACGTTTACCGTAATATCCTCACCCTTGGGGCTTATCCCGACAATCATTCCCTCGTAAACCTGCGTACCGGGTCCAATCATCAAGAAACCGCGATCCTGAGCGTTATAGAGCCCGTAGGTCATCGCTTCACCGCCTTCGAAGGCAATCAGGACGCCGGAGGCCCGTGTCTCTATCTCGCCCGCGTAGGGCTCGAATCCGCATATTACGCTGTTCATTATACCATTGCCCTTGGTGTCGGTCAAAAACTCGGTACGATATCCGATAATCCCCCGGGAGGGGACTTTGAACTCCATTCGAGTATATCCCTTTTCCGGCGGAAGCATGCTGACCATTCCGGCTTTCCTGCGGCCAAGCTTCTCGATGACCGCTCCGACATAGTCTTCCGGGACATCGACCAGGAGCATTTCGACCGGCTCGTGCATAACGCCGTCGATTTCCTTCAGGATGACCCTGGGCTTGCTGACTTGAAATTCGAAACCTTCCCGGCGCATGGTTTCAATCAGGATGGACAAGTGCAGTTCGCCTCGCCCTTTGATAACAAAAGCTTCCGTTGTGTCCGTCTCCTCCAGCCGCATTGAAACGTTGGTTTCCATTTCTTTAAAGAGTCGGTCGCGAATGTGCCGAGATGTGACATACTTGCCTTCCCGCCCCGCAAACGGACTGTTATTGAC
>CAYGIB010000019.1:3718-14179 GCA_964349735.1 uncultured Oscillospiraceae bacterium
CAATCGTCGGCTCGTCGATATTGATGAACGGCAGCGGTTCTGCATGCTCCGGGTCGCAAATCGTATCTCCGATATTGATCTCCGGGATACCGGCGACGCAGACAATCTCGCCGACTGCCGCCTCCGAAATTTCCTGGCGCGCCAAGCCGCGGAAGCGCAGTAACTTAACAATTCTGGCGTTCACGATACTGTTGTCGTCAAATCCGCAAACGACGACATTCTGTCCTTGGCTAATGCGCCCGCGATCGATCCGTCCGATGGCGATACGGCCGATATACGCGTCCGAGTCGATATTGGAAACGAGAAGCTGGAGCGGCTCTGTGGTTTCTCCCTTCGGGCAAGGAATATGCTCGATAATCGCGTCCAGAAGCGGGCGGAAATCCGCCGTCGAATCCGGCGCATATTCTTCGATTTTTCGAAATGCCATCCCTGTCTTGCCCGAAGAAAAGACCGTCGGGTAATCGAGCTGTGTATCGTCCGCGCCGAGTTCGATGAAGAGCTCCAGGACCATATCGCAGACCTCGAGCGGACGGGCATCGGGCCGGTCCATCTTATTGATACACACGATTGGGGTAAGACCCATCTCCAACGCTTTTCGCAATACAAATCGCGTCTGCGGCATCGGGCCGTCGTACGCATCGACGACGAGTAGGACACCGTCGACCATCTTGAGAATTCGCTCCACCTCGCCGCCGAAATCCGCATGACCGGGTGTGTCGACGACATTGATCCGGTAATCCCCGTAATCAATGGCGGTGTTTTTGGCTAAGATCGTGATGCCGCGCTCACGCTCTAAGGCATTCGAATCCATCGCCTGCTCGACGATCAGCTCATTCTCGCGGTAAATGCCCGCGATCTTGAGCATTGAGTCAACGATGGTGGTCTTTCCGTGGTCAACGTGCGCGATAATCGCGATATTTCTTAAATGACTGATTTCTTCCATTTTAACGGTGCCCCTTCCCCGAATCTTTATTCTTCTCGCGCAGGAGTATGCGGATGGGGGTTCCCTCGAATCCGAAATTCTTGCGTAATTGGTTCTCGATGTATCTCATATACGAAAAATGCATAAGCTCCTTATCGTTAATGAACAGAACGAACTGCGGCGGACAGACCGCGACCTGCGTCGCATAGTATATTCGAAGGCTCCTGCCCTTGTCCTGGGGCGTCGGAACCATCGCAATCGATTCCGCGATCATGTCGTTCAGCATACCCGTCGTCAGGCGGCGCATCGACTGCTCTTTCACCTGAACAATCTTTTCGAAAAGCGATCCGACACGCTGGCCGGTCTTGGCCGAAATAAACACGACCGGCGCGTAATCCATAAACGAGAAGCGCTCAAGAAGCATCTTTCGCATCACTTCCAAAGTACCGGTTTCCTTTTCGACCAGGTCCCACTTGTTGACGGCAAAAATACTCGCCTTTCCCGCATTGTGGGCATATCCGGCAATCTTGGTATCCTGCTCGGTCACACCCTCCGGCGCGTCGATCAGGATGACACAGACATCTGCGCGCTCAATGGCCGCCAGGGAACGCAGCATGCTGTATTTCTCGACGGAGCTGTCTATCCGGCCCTTCTTGCGAAGGCCTGCGGTATCAATGATCGTGAACGATCCGAATTCGTTTTCAATCTCCGAATCAATCGCATCGCGCGTCGTCCCGGGAATATCCGAGACAATCGACCGGTCCTCACCGATCATTCGGTTCGATAGAGATGATTTCCCCGCATTCGGCTTCCCGATCAGGGCGACGCGAATGGTAGAGCTTTCTTCTCCCGGCTTCGGTGCATCCGGAAGATGCTCGAAAAGCGCATCGAGAAGCTCGCCGATGCCCAGTCGATGCGCCGCGGAAATCGGGTACACCTCTCCGAGGCCGAGTTGATAGAACTCGTACAGCAGAGGGGACGGTTCCCCGACCTGATCGGCCTTATTGACGCACAGGACCACCGGTCGGCCCGATTTTCTGAGCATGACCGCAATTTCTTCGTCCGCCGGCACCAGGCCGCTTTTCATATCGCACAGGAAAAGAATTACGTCGGCGGTATCGATTGCGATCCTTGCCTGAGCCCGCATTTCCCGGAGGATCACGTCTTCCGTATTCGGCTCGATTCCGCCGGTGTCGATCATGACGAATTCGCGATCCCTCCATGTCGCTCTGGCATACACCCGATCCCGGGTCACGCCGGGCGTATCGTGAACAATGGAGATACGTTCACCGTATAGTGCGTTAAACAGCGAGGACTTCCCCACGTTCGGGCGTCCGATGATTGCGACAACCGGTGCACTCATAGCTTTTCTCCTCCATTGTTACCTTCGGCGACCGGTGCATTCGCTCCGCCGCCTTGTTCAACATTCCGGGCTCCGATCTCGGGAATCTCCCCGATTCCGACCATCGCCTCAACAAGGCCCGATCCGGTCGTCTCAAAGACGATGACGGGCAGGCCGATGCCGTCGGCTAATTCCCCGACGGTCATATCGTCCAAAAACACATCTTCTCCCGCTCGAAGCGTCACGTCCGGCAAGAGAATGCCTCGCGGAGCTTGCAGTTCCGTGTCTATTAGACTCCGCCCGACGCGCTCGATGACGGCCGACCGAATATCCCGTCCGGTCAGCAGACCGGTGACCGTGACGTTTTCGCCGAAAAACCGGTTCGGGACCGGAAGCACTTCCGGAACCGCGGCCAGAACGGGCAAGGCTCGATTGAGCTCACCTGCGATAAACGCCGCGGCGTCCGTCCCGGAAATCAAGAGATACCTTCCCGCCTCGACAAGACCTGCGGGACGGCTTTGTTTGTATCGCTTCGATCGTTTAAGACGGGCGACGGCGTCACGCAGTTCCCGACGCCGGGCAGCCAGGAGACCGACCCCGTTTTCGAGCTGAAAGAAATCGTCATATCGAGCGGCGGGAGGAATCGGACGTCCGGCCCGAATATAGAACTCATCGGCCGCATAGAGAATTCTTCTTCCGTGTGTTCGAAGCAGTTCGCGTTGCCGCCGGTGCACATAGTCGACGATTTCGCCCGCCGATTCGCACTCGTACGGTATAAGATCAGGCAAGCCGTTCTCGTCGCGGTACCGGGTCAATCCGACGGGTACCACAGCAATCGATAGCAGTGCTTCCCCCAATTCAATCAAATCCAGAATCGTCCGCTCCAGCGACTGCCCGTCGTTAATGCCCGGGCAGAGAACAATCTGGCAATTAATCGAGATGCCCTGTGTGACGGCCATCTTCAACCGATCCATAACGTTTCCGGCACATCGGTTCCTGAGCATCTTCTTGCGAAGCTCCGAATCCGTCGTATGGACCGAGACATTTAAGGGCGACAGACGGTACGATAACAGACGTTCATATTCGGCGTCGTCAATGTTTGTAAGTGTAATGAAGTTTCCGTCCATAAAGCAAAGCCTCGGGTCGTCATCTTTAAAATACAGCGACGGTCGCATCCCCTTCGGCAGTTGGTCGATAAAGCAAAATACACATTGGTTCGAACAAGCCCTTGGCTGATCCATCAGGGGCTCCGTGAAAACCAGCCCGATCTCCTCGTTCTCGTCCTTTTCGACCTCGACCGTGCTAATCGTTCCGTCAACCTGCTCAAATTCAAGTGTCAGAAATCCTTTGAGCTCACGCAATCGATAATCGAAAACGTCCTCTACATCCCGGCCGTCAATCTTAAGAAGAATATCGCCGGCCACCACGCCGACCTCGTCGGCGATACTTCCCGGTTCCACACACGATACGGTGCGATTTATCTTATCTTTTCGAGTCAAAATTCATACTCCTCAAACAAAAAAACAGTGCGTTTCACCCGCTTAGGTTCCCGCACTGTTGTTCATTCATAAGTCCCTACGGTCGATTAGGCCGTCTCGTCTTGCTTGACAACTTCTCTGCCATACAGGTAGCCGCAAGTCTTACAAACCTTGCCGCGTAACATCAGCGTGTGGCATTGAGGGCACTTGACCAGTCCGGGCAAGGTCAGTTTCCAAGCGCTTTTGTGCCGGGCTGTTCTCGCCTTGGACCATTTACGTTTTGGATGTGCCATGTCAATACCTCCATATATCTCCGGCCGGATATATCTTCCGACAAAAAATCCGCCATACTCTGATGCGCTTTAGGCGCGAATGATATTATCGTATATGAGCACGCCTTTTGTCAAGTCATATCCCGTCGTTTTATTGACACTTTTTATAATAATCGGTGCTTTTCGCTGACGAGAGACAAGAAAAGCCCTCCATTACTCCCCGACTTCGTAAACGGAGATGGCCAGCATATTCGAAATCGGCTCCTGTCCGTCCGATATCAGGTCGTACAGAAGCTCGGTTCTTCCGAATCCGGTCTCGGGAATATCCATGCGGTGCGTGAATATCTCCGTTGCGAAGCAACCCTCCGTAGTTTGAAGTTCTCCCCTGGTTTTTACTCCTTCACAGAATGCCATGCGTGAGATGTGGTCACAGAAGCGCTCTACCTCCAGCACGTGCGTTCGGGAATCGTAAGTCAGCGAATACTTCGCACCGAGCGCTTCTCCTTCACCTGCGGGTTGAATCCAGTTCATTCGAAGCCGGCCCTCATCATACACGTATTCTCCGATTCCCTCGCCGTTCGAATCCTTGGAAAAATCGCTCTCAATCCGGACGGTTACCTTCATGAACGTACTCCCTCCGCGAACGAATCCGCCGCGACATACAAAGTCCCCGACGGTCTTCCTCCTCCCAGAAACGGCGTTGCTCTTTGTTCGAACATGATCGGGTCATCACTTGTATAGAAGCGATGGCTTGTAGGAGACGAGTCCGTCCGTATCAGATTGTGTTCCGAAAGGGTATTTTGAACCCGCCGTGCCACGCTCGCCCCGGAATTGATTAGCGTCGTCCGCGTGCCCATTACCTCGCCGATTACCTCGCTGAGCAGAGGATAATGTGTACAACCCAGAACAAGCACGTCCACTCCCTCTTCTTTCAGTCCCGCAAGGTAATCCTCCGCAATCAGCCGGGTTGCCGGTTGATGCCAGTATCCCTCCTCAGCAAGCGAGACGAAAAGAGGACATGCTACCTGCTCGATGGACAGTGTCGAAAGCGCCTCCCGATTCTCCCCGGCTGCAATCAGGCGATCGGCCGCCTCCCGGACCGCTTCGCTGTAGAGTCCGCTTGAAACCGTCGCATGCGTCGCGATAATGCCGATTCGTCCGTTCCGGGTCTCCTTAACCGCCTGCTCGGCGCCGGGCGTAATCACTTCGACGACCGGTACTCCCGCGCGTCGGCGCACCTCGCCGTGGGCATGCGCACCGGCCGAGTTACAGGCAATCACAATCATTTTGACGTTTTGGCTCAAAAGAAAGCGCATATTCTGAATCGAGTACTGCACGATGGTGTCGTGTGACTTCGTTCCGTAGGGGTAACGTCCGCTGTCTCCGAAGTACACCGTGCTCTCGTTCGGAAGCGCGCTCCAAATCTCGCGAAGTACCGTAAGTCCTCCGATTCCGGAGTCAAACACTCCAATCGGCCGGTTTCTTACATCCTCGCTTATACTCAAAGGATTCCTCCCGGTCATGCCGATACTCCTTGCCCTGATTCTCTACTGCATAGTGTATCAGTTTTGCCGCTCCATAGTAAACCGTTTCGTGCGTGACTTTTCTTTGAACGGTCTCCAACCGCCTGAAAAGCTTCACCGCCTCCGGATCCTCGGCTCTTTTTTTCCATCTCCTTATTTGGTAGTATTAGGGATACGATTCGGCCGTGTGCCGCTCGAGGAGGATTCCGATGAAGAGCTTTACCATATCTCCGGACATGTCCGGCAAGAAGGTCATACGAGCGTCGCTCGCCGCCTTTCCCTCCCTAAGCGCACCAACGCTTCAGAAGGCCCTGCGAAGCCGCGACATTCGAATGAACGGGCGGCGCGTTTCAAGCGATGTCCCTGTGTCGGAGGGCGACTGCATTGAACTGTGGCTTCCGGATTCCTGTTTCGAGAAGGAAGGCTCTTCTCCGATAACGGGAATGGACGACTATAAGACGGTTTTCGAGACCGATTATCTGCTTCTGGTCAATAAGCGTCCGGGGCTGGCGGTTCATCCCGGAAAGGGTGAGTCCGGCGGCACCTTGATTGAAATAATCCGCAGAGACACGGGGAACGGCAATATTGATTTATGCCATCGTATCGATATGAACACCGGCGGACTCTTACTTCTGGCCAAGGGCAAGGAGAGCCTCGAACAGGCAATCCGCCTTTTTCACGAGGATCGGATTATCAAGCGGTACCGTTGCCTCGTCCGCGGCGTTCCGGATCAGGGCACGCCTTGTGTATGCGCTGACGAGACGCTGATGAAGGAACTCTCCGCCTGGCTCGAGAAGTCCGCGCGCAGTAACGTTTTCATCCATGACGACGCGGGACCCGACGACCTTCCGATTACAACGCGTTACCGGGTGCTTCGCGTTTTCAAGAAGGCGGGACCGGAAGGCGAAAACGTTTCCGAGATTGAGGTTGAGCTGGTCACCGGGCGGACGCACCAGATTCGGGCGCACATGGCTCACCTCGGCCACCCGATTCTCGGGGACGGTAACTACGGGCGCAACAGCTACAACCGGTTTTTCAAGACTGCGGGCGGAGGATTTCCGAAGCGTCAACAGCTCTTTGCTTCCTCGCTGATTTTCTCGAAAATACCGCGTGACAACCTGCACAACGGTCTGTCCGGGCGAACATTTTCGATTGAGCCGAGGTACGACGTTCAGCTCGGAAAATAAGGGGCATCGGCCAATGAACGGTAGCAATGACCTAGGCGCTATGACCGCGGCGCGATCCGTCTGTGCCGTTCTTCAAGCGTTTCCACTTCAGACCGAATCATTTTAAATAAATAACATCTTCCCGTGCGGGCTCTTTTCTTATATAATTCACATGTGCAATACTATGGTGAAAATGTTAATCCCGCGAAATTTGCAGATCCATGTGCTTCGGCTTTTTTCTGTTTTGAAACGACGGGGATCCCAGAATGAATGATTTTGCTTATGAAATCGTCACCGGCACACCACTCGTCGAGGTCGGCACGGATTTTTTTACCGGCAACATGAATGGGCTGCTCGTTACGGTCGAGCACATTCCGGTCCGGGGCTTGGTTGAAATTCGCTTCGGTGCGACGCGTTTATCAGACGACGAGATGAGCCAGGTTTGTCAAGCCTTCCGCGAATACATCGACAGCAAGAAATCGTATCTTCAGATTGACGAATACTCCATCTGCATCCTGCTTTACACGGAACAGAATTGGAAACTTCGTTTCCACCGTATTCTTGAGATTATCGACTCCATCGGCTTCAATATGAACATTGACAGCGGTTGCTATCTATGCGGCGAAACCGGCGACGATATCCGCTCCTATGAAATTGAGAGCCTTCGCGCCTTCCTGTGTCCGTCCTGTGCCAAAAGAACGACGGACGATCTTTGCGAGAGTCTGCAGGAAAAGACCGCAAACAATCGTTTTACCGTCTATGCGGCCTCAGATATCAGCGAGCCCGAGCTTTATATTCCGGGAACCATTGCCGCCATAGTCGGCGCAATGGCCGGACTCGTCCTCTTGTTTCTGCTGGCACAGGTACCGTTCGGTTGCCTTCTGGCCGGCGTAGGCATGCCGTTATTTATTTTCATCGCATACCGTAAGTACGCACAAACGGTGAAAGTGCGCGGCTTATTAATCAGTGTGGGAATTCTGTTCGTCTTTCTGTATATCGGACTTTCGATCGTTTCGACGCCGCAAATCGTATCCGATATCAATTTCGTTTCCGGAGAGAAAACAGTGACCGTAGGTTCGATATTTCTGACGTATATCGCCCACGCCAATGATCCGGGTGTCAATAGAAGCGTAATTTCAAACATCCTCATGGCAAATCTCGGAGCACTCGGCACCACGCTCTGGTTTATTGTTTCCAATATTCGCAAAAACAACACATAAGCAGAAGCGGCCGTGAGTAGGCCGCTTCCGGATAAATCTTACTTTCTGATTCATCTCGCCAATAAAGTTGATGCCGTTCAGGCTCCAGCAACGAGTCCGAGCGCTTTGGCAATCGCACCCTCCGGCGTTATCTCAACGACTTCGCCTCCGCTCCTCATTTTAAACTCGACGATACCCTCGGTCGCTTTGCGTCCGACGGTGATACGAATCGGAATTCCAATTAAATCGGCATCCATAAATTTCACTCCGGGGCGCTCGTCACGATCGTCTAAGAGGACCTCTGCGCCGGCTTCCTGAAGCTTGTCGTGAATATCCGAGGCCATCGCATTAATCGTCTCGTCCGTCGAATTCGTCGGAACGACAATAACCTGGTACGGCGCGACCGAAATCGGCCAGATGATACCGTTCGCGTCGTTGTGCTGCTCAATGACAGCCGCCAGAGTACGCCCGACTCCGATACCGTAGCAGCCCATAATCATCGGATTCTCTTTGCCGCTACGATCCAGAAAATTACATCCGAGCGCTTCGGAATACTTGGTTCCGAGCTTGAAAATATGGCCGACCTCAATGCCTCTGCACATGTCAAGCGGCGCCCCGCACTCGGGACACGGGTCGCCTACGACGGCGTTTCGGACATCGGTCGTTCGCGTGGGGATGAAATCACGTCCGACATTTATGTTCTTCAGGTGAAAGTCGGTATCGTTGGCGCCGACGACAAAGTTATTCATCCCGTTAATCTCTAAATCCGCAATGACGGGTATGGATTCTTTTAGCCCAATCGGACCTGCAAACCCGACCGCCGCGCCCGTTACACGCTCGACGTCAGCCGGACCGGCCAGGGCAATCTCGTTTACATCGAAAAGGTTCTTGAGCTTCGTCTCGTTGACCTCACGATCTCCGCGTACCATGACCGCGACAATCTTGCCGTCGATGTCATACAGAAGCGTTTTCGCGAAATCGGTCGGGGGAAGACCCAGGAAATCCATCAGTTCTTCAATCGTCCGGAAATTCGGTGTATGCACCTTCTCAATATCACGCATCGACTCTTTTCCGTCCGTCTTCGGCACCGGGCAGGGAGCCTTCTCCTCGTTCGCCGCAAAGGAACACGCCGTGCAATAGGCAATCGCGTCCTCGCCTACGTCGGACTTCACCATGAACTCCTGAGAGCCGGAACCGCCCATCGCGCCGGAATCCGCGTGCACGAGGATATAATCAAGCCCGCAACGGTCGAATATCCGGCAGTATGCCTCATACATCGCCTTATAAGACCGGTCGAGACCCTGCTCGTCCGTATCGAAGCTGTACGCGTCCTTCATAACGAACTCGCGAGCACGCATGACGCCGAAGCGCGGCCGCTTCTCGTCACGGTATTTATGCTGAATCTGATAAAGCGTAATCGGAAGTTGCCGGTACGAGCGAACGTAGTCGCGCACCGTCTCGGTAAAGGGCTCTTCATGGGTCGGCCCGAGGCAGAAGCTCCTGCCGCTCCGATCCGTCAGGCGGAACATATCGGGGCCGAATTTATCCCATCTTCCGGAAGCCATATAGACTTCGGCGGGCAGTACAGCAGGCATAATCAGCTCCTGAGCACCCGCACGGTTCATCTCCTCGCGGACGATGTTTTCTACTTTTCGAAAAGCACGATACCCCATCGGCAGGAAGGAATATATTCCCGATGCGACCTTTCGCATCAAACCGGCTCGCAGCATCAGCTGATGGCTGATGATTTCGGCGTCGGCGGGCACTTCCCTCTGGGTCGGCATAAACAATTGCGAAATGCGCATATGTGGGTAAACTCCCTTGAAATATTGATTTTGGCTATTGAAAGTATACGTTTTCGATGTGGTGATGTCAACGAAAGGGCTCGGGCAACCGGTCTGGTGCCAACTAAAAAACACACGTTCACGCGGCGATTTTCGCGCACCGATAACAACGATATTCGCACTTGTGATAAACTGATGAAAGCAATTCGTCTGAGGTGAACCATGGAATCTACTAAACTGAACGAATCCGGTTATCGTCCGACAAAAATCACGATGTCATTTCTTAAGGCAAACACCGTTTCCCTCATATATCCGATTCCCCTTGTCCTTCTCTTCCTGCTTGCCGCGGCTGTGGTCGAATCACTTCGGACCGCCGGGGCCGCAGCCGGGGGGTCGAGTGTTGTCCAAGTCTCTGAATCCTCCGGTATAGGGGATCTCGTGCTTACCTTTATTTTTTACATGGTCCTTCTTTTCGTTCTGATCGTGCTTCACGAGCTGACGCACGCGCTCGTTTTCCTTCGCGGTTGCGAAAACGGCTGGAAAAGCATCAAGTTCGGCGTGAAGGCCCTCACCCCTTACTGCCACTGCAAAGAGGCGACAACGGTCTCGATTGCACGCCGGAGCTGTCTGGCTCCGCTGCTTACCGTCAGCCTTCCTCTCGCCATCATCTCCTTTATTACCGGGAGTTTTCTTTTCTATCTCTTGACCGTAGTAATGATTTTCGGTTCCGGCGCCGACCTCTGGGTATTCCTCAAGCTTCGTCGCTATAACGGCA
>CAYGIB010000019.1:14279-16823 GCA_964349735.1 uncultured Oscillospiraceae bacterium
GAGCCGCTTGCGGCTCCCGGAAATGTTGAGCCCGGCACTGAAGAGCCGTATGCGGCTCCCGGAAATGCCGAGAAAGAAGAAGATAACGAGGCACGGCAATGAAGAAGCACTCGCCTCCCTCTTCATCAGAAAGTGAAAGACAGAGATCCGACTCGTCCGCCGGCTTTTCCGAGCCGGCTGTGGACCGGCCTGACACGAGTAACGGCCTCGCTGATCCAAAAAACGACCGCGCCGATCTTGAAAGCGGTCGTTATAACTTGAGTAACGACCGCCCTGACCTTGAAAGCGGCCGTTATAACTTGAGTAACGACCGCCCTGACCTTGAAAGCGGCCGTTATAACACACCGGTAGGCATTGCACGCGTTACCGGGCCCCGGTCCGCAAATAAAGCCGGGAGCAAGCACCCGCGCAGGAAGCTCCTGTGGCTGCTTGCTATGGTTCCCGTTGTTATCATTATCGCCGCAGTCTCGATTTACGCGCATTTTCAAAACACCTACAAAAAACAAGTTTTCGTAGAGCAGAGCTTTGTTGATTCGTGGGACCAACTCACGGATCCCAATGCCTCTGTCGAGACAGACCCGTCGGGATCTGTTGTGACGCCGGATCCCAGCGCGAATCAGCCTCCGATGCCGTCGGATATCCCCGTTGAGCCACCGAAACTGAGCGACGTCGACATAAAAAACGACCCGATTATTAAAAAGGAACGCATGGATCCCGACATCGAAAATCTCCTGATTATCGGAATTGACGGAGCCGACATCGACAACGAGGGACACCGTTCGGACACGATGCTCATCGTCAGTATCAACAAGAAGACCCAGTCCGTGAAGCTCGTTTCAATTATGCGCGATATCTGGACGTATTTTCCGAACCGATACTCTTGGAACAAAATCAATGCGTCCTATGCATTCGGCGGGCCCGGTCAGACGGTCAACATTATTAACGAGGGATTCGGACTTGATGTTCAGCAATACGTCGTTATGGATTTTTCCGGATATCGGGACATCATCGATCTGCTCGGCGGAGTCACGGTGAAGCTCACCTCTCAGGAAGCCTCAAAGGTTCCGGGAATCAGCGGCGCGGGAACATATACGCTGTCCGGCGACCAGGCACTGGCTTACTCGCGCATCCGTAAAATCGACTCGGATTTCGTGCGCGTTCAGAGGCAGCGCAACGTTCTTCTAGCGCTTTTTTCGAGTATGCGCAAGCAGGATCCCGTCACTCAATACAATCTGGCGGTCGACGCGCTCGAGTACATGCGCTCGAACATTCCCGCGAATGACATCACGGGGCGCTTTCTCGATCTGGTCGTTCAAATCGATTCGTCGATGGATCAGATGACCATTCCCGAAACGGGGATGTACACGGTTCATGACGAGGGAACCTGGTATATGTCAATCAAATGGGAAGATCAGAAGGAATCACTGCACGAATTTCTATACGGAGAGTAAGCCGTCGTGGGTGATGGGTCCGATTTGGCACCCCTTCTGGCGCACAGACCGTCTGCGGAGGAAATGCTTTGATTTATGACGTCGCAATAATCGGAGGCGGAATTATCGGCGCCTCCGTCGCATATGCGCTTTCCCGTTACGAGGCCTCCGTTGTCCTTCTGGAAAAGGAGTGCGACGTCGCCCTCGGCGCGACCCGCGCCAACAGCGGCATCGTGCATGCGGGCTACGATCCGCCACCCGGCACGCTGATGGCGCGCCTGAACGTCGAAGGAAATTCCCTGATGCCCGCATTGTGCCGCGATTTGGACGTGCTTTTCGAGCCGTGCGGATCGCTTGTCATCGCCGTGGGTCCCGAGGAGGACGCGGTCGTAAAAAAGCTCTTTGAGCGCGGTGTCCGAAACGGCGTCCCCGGCCTTCAAGTAATCGGCCGGGAGCGCGTCGTTTCCATGGAGCCGGGCTTAAGCGAATCCGTCACCTCCGCCCTGTGGGCACCGTCCGCGGGCATTGTTAACCCGTGGGATTTATGCATCGCCATGTGTGAGGTTTTCGTTCGCTTAGGCGGTCAAATTCGCCTCAACAGCGAGGTCAAGGCGACTGTGCGAAGAGATGGCGAATGGCTCTTGCATCTGCCGAACGACACGGTCCGAGCACGCTTTGTCATAAACACCGCAGGGCTCTATTCCGACGAGGTGCACGCTCAGGTCGCTCCGCCCGACTTCTCGATCCGACCGGCCCGCGGCCAATATTTTCTCCTCGATAAGAGCCAGGGAAGCCATGTGCGAAGCGTTATATTCAGCTGTCCTTCCGTGGACACGAAGGGTGTCCTGATTACCCGCACCGTATACGGCAATCTGCTCGTCGGCCCGACCAAGGAGCACCTGGACGACAAGGAAAACACTGCGACCACCGCCGCCGGCCTCGATGAAATCCGTGAGAAAGCCCTTCGGATGGTCGGATCAATCAATTTTCGCGAAAATATTGCCAACTTTTCGGGCATTCGCGCCAATCCGGACACGGATGACTTTATCATCCGTCAAGTAGAAGGTCTCGATCATTACTTCGAAGCGGCCGGCATCAAATCTCCCGGTCTGGC
>CAYGIB010000020.1:0-7892 GCA_964349735.1 uncultured Oscillospiraceae bacterium
ATTAAGGACACGCCGTCCGGCCCGCAGGTGACAAAGATATGATTGTTCCGATTTTGAACGAGGACATCCGGGAGGTGCCCGCATCGGTTCTGGCATACGTCGGTGATGCGGTTTTCGAGCTGTACGTCCGCCTCCATGTCGCGGCGCGAAGCCGCAGCAAGTCCGGCTCGATTCACAAACTCGCAGTCGGGCACGTCAGTGCCGCCGCGCAGGCCAAGACGGCCCGGGCAATTCTGGATATGCTGACAGATGAGGAACAGTCTGTATTCAGGCGAGGCAAAAACAGCAATCCGGCCAGCTCGGCGCGTAACGCGAGCCCCTCGGACTATAAATATGCGACCGGTATGGAAGCGGTCATCGGATACCTTTTTCTCTTGGACAAGCATGAGCGGTTGGACGAAATCATCACCCGGATTTTCGAAATTTCGGAGCGGTGTGCGGAATAGAATCACACGAATGCGAATCAATAGACGATTTGCATCGTAAAGGCAAATAGATAAAGGAGAAACAAATGGCGGATCAACGCAGATCATCACAAAATGACAGACCTGGCCGAATCGGACCCAGGCGTTCCGAAGCAGCGGCTTCCGGATCGAAAAGAGGCATCGGGGGAGACAGGCCGGCTCGTCCTTCGACGGGCAGTTCATATTCAGGCCGGCGGCCCGGTCCGGCTTCCGGGAAATCTTTCGGGACAGCCGTAGGTTCACGCTCAGGCACCGAGTCAGACAGACCATACGGGCGAGCCACGGGATCGCGCTCCGGACCTGATTCAGACAGACCGTACGGGCGAGCCACGGGCTCGCGCTCCGGACCTGAATCAGACAGACCGTACGGGCGAGCCACGGGCTCGCGATCCGGACCTGAATCCGGGAAAACCTTCGGCCGCAGCCCGGGTAGACGAAATGGGCCTTCTTCCGGCAAATCCTTCGGTCAGGGTGCCTCTCGGCGCTCCGAGCCATTTGCTGTGCGCACTGCTGCTCCCTTAGAAAAAAATCCGGAAGCGGAGGGTGCATCCCCGGACGACCGGTTGGAGGGGAGAAACCCTGTGATTGAAGCGCTTCGCGCCGGCCGAACTGTCAACAAAATATGGGTGGCTTCGGCGGAGGGCTCACGGATGGATCCGACAATCGGACGAATTATCGCGATGGCTCGGAATCAGGGAATACCACTCGTCGAAGTACCCCGGACGGTTCTGGACAAGATGTCCTCGACCCGAATCCATCAGGGGGTTATCGCTCAAATTGCGAGCCATGACTACGTAGAAATCGACGAACTGATTGAACAGGCAACGCAAAAGGACGGCGATCCTTTTCTTGTGATGCTGGACTCGCTTAAGGATTCCTATAATCTCGGTTCCGTGCTCCGAATCGCCGACGCGGCGGGGGTCGACGGTATTATCATCCCTCGCCATCGATCGATTGGACTAGATGCGACGGTTGCCAAAGCATCTTCCGGAGCGATAGAATATATACCAGTAGCCAGAGTGACCAACCTTTCGAGAACCATTGATGATTTGAAGAAGAAAGGGTTCTGGATTTTTGGCACCGATGCTTCGGCGGAAACGACTTATGACCAGGCGAAATACGACGGTCCGATCCTCATTATTATCGGCAGTGAGGGAGAGGGCGTTCACGACAATGTCTTGGAAAAGTGTGACGTTACGGTTTCCGTCCCGATGGATGGGAAAGTAAATAGCCTGAATGCCGCAGTTGCGGCCGGAATCATCGTTTTCGAGGCGAGGAGACAAAGAGCAATTCGAGACATAACGTAGCGCAGGGTATTCCGGAGGGAAAACAATTGCATCGAGAGGCAGGAAGAGACGTACAGAGAGCAGCCCGTAATCTGTGGACACGCTTGGCAGTCGCTGTGCTGGTTGTTTCAATCATTTTTTCTATTTCGGCATGCTCAGATTTCTCCGGTTTGATTCGGCGCTTCGTTTCCGGTCAATCGGCGCTTCAAGAGAACGTGGAAACCGTCGAGAACTCGAACCTAATCCGACTCATATCTTCTTGTCTTTCCGATTCGAACCAGATTAAGACCGTGTACTCGTCGATTCCTTCCGTGCAGCTCGACGGGATGTCTATGGCCGAATTCGAGGAGTATATCGCTGTTTTATCCAAGCTCGGGGACGAAAAGGGAGCGTTGCTTTCTTTTCAGATATTGAAGGACGACGTGCGAAGCGGGATTTGTGACGGGTTGATCGAAGAACTGCCGAGTCAGGAGGATCTCCTAACCCAATGCGTTCCCGTTCAGCTTGAATACGAGGTTACAGAGGAAGACGAAACGACGCTGGTTTTCTTTCAGGAAAAGGAGGACGGAACGCTTTATTTATCCTCCGAGTGGGCCCGTCAGTGTGTTGAGTTGTATCGCTTTTCTTCACTGTATTTTCGAGCGCTGCAGGATCAGAACGTAGATGCAGTTTATTCTATGCTGCAAAACAGCTACAGCAATCGGGATTATTCCTTTTCCAACCAGACAATATGGTTGAAAGCGCAGGAAATGTGCCGCTTTTACCTGTTAAGGGTCAAAACCGACTTCACTGAATACAGGATATCTGCGGCGGATATTACGAAGATCGTTTTCGACCAACAGGGCGTTTTGGATGAAGAACTGCTCGCATATGAGCCACGGATGGTTACCATCGTCAGAAGCGATTTAGGCGGAATCGTGATTCACGACGTATTGACCAACACCCTGAAGATCAAGGATTTGTACCTCTATATCGGAGAAAACCGAACGGCACGAATCGGAGATTATTCAAACAACGCTTTCTTTGAATCTCTTTTCGGCAGTCCGATTCTGACGACCATCAGCCGAATCGAAGAAGAGGAGGGATCATCCGATTCCGCTTCGCCCGAATATAACCTGATTGTCGACTACCCGACAGCCAGAATCAATCTCCGTGGGACCATCGACGCATTAGGCGCATGGGAGGGCGTGATTACACGAATCCAAATCGGATCGACAGGGCCTGATTTCTCGCTCGGGAAAAGTATTCGAGTCGGCATGACTCTGGATGAATTCATGGCTGATTATCCGTTTGCGGACGAGACGGGGTTTATTCTCGTCACGGAAAACGACGACCAGGGCTATCGTTTGAAGATACGCCTTTCATACGGGACCGGAGACAGGGTATCCGAGATTGTACTCGAGGCCATGCAGCCGAAGAATGGCTGATAAATATCCGTTAGAACAGTCGCTCCCGGATGCTGCCGATTTCTTTCTCGCTCAGGCCGATTGTTTTCAAATATTCTTCCGCGCGGCCGCCGTATGATCGGTCGACATGGTCTAAAAGAAGGCTCATATTCTCCGCATCGGATCGGTACATATGGTGCGCGTGTTGCGGCATAATATCCAGAATCGGGTCCACCAGAGGCCGTATATTTTCAAACGATGTCTTGTAATTGCTCACGATATCGTCTCGAGAAACCCCGGCAAGCAAATATAGCAAGGCGGCGACCAGCCCGGTTCGATCCTTGCCGTGCATGCAGTGAAACACAATGGCACCTTCCGGAGCGGCGGCGACCGTTCGAAAAACCTCGAGAACGGCATCTCTTGAGTGTTCGAGCATCAAAATGTATAGTTGCCCGAGATTATTCCGCACAAGGTAGCTCATCGTCGGATCATCCCGGTCTTCCGGGTCGAAGGCAATCAGCGGTATGTTTCGAAAAAAGATTTCCGGACGGTGGATGAACGGGTTCCCCGATCGCTCGATTTCCGATGGAGATCGAAGATCAATCACGGTCCTCACGGAGTAAGCAATCAGCTCATCGACGCTAATGCTGGACAAAGCGGCGGGTGAGTCGGAGCGAATGAAGCGTTTAAATGCCGTCTTTTTTCCGGATTGTGTCATCATTCCGCCCATATCTCGGGCATTATAGAGATGAGGAAGCATGAGTCGGTTGGTCCCCGGTTCCAGTATCATGTGTCGCACCTTTTTGTCATAATCCGTCGAGCTCGGTTCGTTTTGTCCCGGACATCGACGGGAGTCTTTTCAAGAATTACAATACCATTTTGATACGACGGAGTACAGGCATAAACGAAAAAGCAATGGATCAGCATCTCTTATTTCGCAAGAAAGCGAGAAACATCTCATTGACAACGGAAGGCGTGTAGAATAGAATACAACGTGCCGTAAATCATTTACGATATGCGCCCGTAGCTCAACTGGATAGAGTGTCTGACTACGGATCAGAAGGTTGTGGATTCGATCTCTGCCGGGCGCGCCAAGAAACCTCGCGGAAAACCGCGGGGTTTTCTTATTTTTCAGGAGGCGATAAATACTCGGAAATCATCTGCCCGGTGACGCCATGATTGCGAATCATATCGGAAATGAATCGTCCGCTCTTACGAACCGTTCGCTCCTGGCTTCGGAAATCATTCGCCACGATGCCGAATCGTGCCGTCTCGCCTTCCGCCCACTCAAAGTTATCAATAAAGGTCCAATGATAATAGCGCTCGACGAACGGGCAATTCAGCGCGAGCTCGCGAAGGTGATCGTAAATGTATTCCGTTCGAAAAGCATCAGCGGCGTCGGCGGTTCCGTTCTCGGTAATCCACACCGGCATGCCGAAACGCTCATGGTACTGATCGGCCAGAGCCCGAACCCCCTCCGGAAAAATCTCCCACCCCAAGTCGTTTCTCGGTGAAGAAAAAGGGGCCGGGAGCTCTGTAAAGCCCTTCAATGTGCACCGCGTATAGTAATTGATTCCAATGAAGTCGCAATACAGACCCTTCTTTATGCCCGAAAAGCACCCGAACGGAAATGCGGGTTGACCCGTCGTCATCAATCGGGTGAGGCCGCCTTGAAAAAGATAATCCATCAGGCGGGTTTGCAGCCTCGCAAGGACTGCCGGCGAAGGCGCGCGAAAGATGCGAAAATGATTGGCGTACCCGACCTGAACCGGCTTGTCTCCGAAGATTTCCCGTATGGCCATGCAGGCGCGCAGATGGCAGACGGCCAAGGTGTTCATGACCGAAAGCGTTTGAGAAAGTTTCTTTCTGCCCGGTGGCCAGATGCCATACAGGTACCCGTTGACGGCGTATACATTTGGCTCGTTGATTGTGATAAACTCGGCGCAAAGGTCGCTGATTTTCGCGACCGCGAAACGAACGTAGCGAAGAAAGGTTTCGATACTGTCTTTGGATAAAAATGCGCCGCGGCGTTCGAACCAACTCGGGTTTGAAAAGTGATGGAGTGTCACGAGAGGGCGGATGCCTTTTTCGAGCATGTAGCAAAGCTCTTCGCGATAGTGTGCGATCGCCGCCTCGTCGAACCGGCCCTCCTCGGGCTCAATCCGGCTCCACTCGAGCCCAAGACGATAATGCCGGATGTGAAGACTCGCCATAAGGTCAATGTCCTCCTTATAACGAGTCCAATGCTCGTTGGCGCAGGAAGGCGTACTGCCGTCAATAATATTGCCGGGAAGCGCCGCCCAGTCGTACCAGGAATTATCTGTTTCAAACCCCTCAATCTGAGTCGGTGCCGTAGCAACGCCTAAATCGATTGAGTGCGTAAAATGAAAAGGGCGGTATTCTTTCATAGGCAGCTCCGAATCCATCGCAACAGGGGTATAACCGTTCATCCTAAAATGATTATAAGCGATTGCCGGATTTCTGGCATCGTTCGAGTGTTTATTTTTTCTTGCCCTTGCCGTATCATGAAAACTACAAACACTCGAAGGAGGAAGATTCGATGTCCAGGCTTCTGATTGTGGTGGACTACCAGAATGATTTTGTCGACGGAGCGCTCGGCTTCCCGGGTGCCGAGAAACTTCATGAGCCGATTTGCAGGAAGATTGAGGAATATAAGCAACGGGGCGAACCCGTTGTGTTTACGAAAGATACGCATCATCCGGAATATCTCGAGACCCAGGAGGGTAAAAACCTGCCGGTCGTTCATTGCGTGCGCGGCACGAAGGGACATAAGCTTTACGGCAAATTGGAAAAACTGGCGGAAGGATGCCTCGTTTTCGAAAAATATACCTTCGGGTCGGATCAACTGTTTGATTATCTTCGCTCCTCAGGCTTTTCCGAGATTGAACTGGTTGGGCTGGTAAGCAATATCTGTGTCCTTACAAACGCCGTATTGGCAAAAACGGCGCTTCCGGAGGCAAAAATCATCGTCGATGCTTCCTGCACCGACAGCCATGATAAGGCAATCCACGATAAGACGCTCGACGTCTTAGCGGGAATACAGGTGCAAGTGACGAACCGTTAGAACGCTTGACGGATTCAAATGTTCCCGCCGCAAATTGCCGTGTGCCTCACACCGGCAGTGAGAATGCGTGCTTTTGCCCAAAGATCTGAAGCGATAACCCTTTAAACCCCGAAAATCCCCGCTAACCTTGCACACGCGGCTGTTTTCGTTTACAATACTCAATCGGTTGTGTTAAAATTATTGCTCGATGCATATTGATTCGTATCAGAAGGAGAATATTTCAAATGGCCGCTAAATTGGAGAAAAAAGAAAACAGCGTTGTTGTTCTCACCCTGGAGGCTTCTAAAGAAGAATTTGCCGAGGCTGTACAGAAATCATTCATTAAGAACAAGAACCGTTTTCAGATTCCGGGCTTCCGGAAGGGCAAAGCGCCCTTTCATCTCATTAAGAAGTACTACGGCGAAGGGGCTCTCTATGACGATGCAATCGACATCATTGTCAATGACGGTTACCGAGCGGCCATCGAGGAGCATAATCTCCTCGTCGTATCGAAGCCCGAGATGGATATTCTCGACGTTAGCCCGGAGACGGGACTTCAATATACACTCACTGTTACCGTCAAGCCCGAGGTGAAGCTCGGAGATTATATGGGGGTGAAGGCACCCTTTCACCATCACGAGCCCGGTGAGGATGACGTTGACAGAGAAATCGAGCGAATTCTTGAGAGAAACGCGAGACTGATTGCCGTGGATGACCGTCCGGTACGTAACGGAGACACCGTAACAATCGATTACGAGGGGTTTGTGGACGGAGTTGCGTTTGAAGGCGGTAAAGCCGAAGGCCACGACCTTAAAATAGGTTCCAACAGTTTTATCCCGGGCTTCGAGGAGCAAATGATCGGACATACGGCGGATGAGGAGTTTTCGATTACGATCCGCTTCCCGGAGGAGTATCACAGCGAAGAACTGAAGGGCAGGGAAGCGACGTTTGTTATTCACTTACATGCGATACGCGAGAAGGAATTGCCGAAGCTGGATGATGAATTTGCTAAAGATGTCAGTGAATTCGATACCCTTATTGAGTATCGAAAGGATATCCTTGATAAGATGAAAGAGCAAACCCTGAAGCACGCGGAAGAAGAGTACAATAACGCGGTCGTTCAAGCTGTCTGCGATCATGCGACCGTTTTTATTCCGCAGTGCATGATTGACGCGGAAGTCGAACAGATGCAAAGAGACCAGTCCATGCGGATGAGACAGCAGGGAATCGAACTGGAGCAGTATCTTCAATTCAGCAATCAAACCATGGAGGACTTCCGGAAGAGTCTGGAGCCGATTGCACAGGTTCGGGTCAAGAGCGACCTGGTTCTCGAAGAGATTGCAAAAGCGATGAAAATCGAAGCAACCCAGGAAGACATCGACGCCGAAATCGAGCGAATTGCCGAGCAGTACGGGATGCAAAAGAACGAGCTCCTGGGGCGCATCTCCGGTAACGACGGATTCATCCGCGAGAGCGTCATCGTTCATAAGACCATCGACGCACTGACGGCGGCGGCAATCAAGACCGACCCGCATCATGACCATGATCATAAGGACCACAAAGAAACAAAGAAGAAGGTCGAGAAGACTGTAGCCGAAAAGAAGACCTCCGCAAAAAAGACCTCGGCGGCGGGTAAGGCTGGCGACAAACCCGACGCGAAGAAGGCCTCCGCCAAGAAATCGTCGTCCGGGAA
>CAYGIB010000020.1:7992-16765 GCA_964349735.1 uncultured Oscillospiraceae bacterium
AGGCCTCCGCCAAGAAATCGTCGTCCGGGAACTAGGCCGCAATGAGCGGATTTGTCATAAAGTAAGTGTGTAAAACATGCGAGTGCAATCTACTCTTAATATTTTGTTAGCATAGGAATCATTGAACGATGCCTGCACTTCAGGTACCATATGAGTATCACATACGCATCGGGAGCCGGAAAGGCTGTTCCGCAGGCGTTTGACGACAGTGAGGGTATCGTATGACCAATGATAAGAATAAGCCGGACAAACATTTACGAGGAACGGACGAGACACCTCCGATTGTTCGGTGTTCTTTCTGCGGGAAGACAGAGCATGAGGTTTCAAGACTTTTTGCCGGGCCGTCCGTTTACATATGCAACGAGTGCATTATTCTCTGCGAATCCCTACTGGCGGACGACGACGAATATGTGTTTTCGAAGAGCGGCAATATCAAACTGGATCATGTTCCTACGCCCGAAGAGCTGAAGACCTCCATCGATCAATATGTAATCGGACAGGAGCACGCCAAGAAGGCCCTTTCGGTCGCCGTTTACAATCATTACAAACGCGTCTATTCCAAGTCAATGGGCGACGACGATATCGAATTATCCAAGAGCAATATCCTGCTTGTCGGCCCGACCGGCTGTGGCAAGACGCTTCTGGCACAGACCCTGGCGCGCGTGCTCAATGTACCGTTCGCTGTTGCGGATGCAACCGCCCTCACAGAGGCCGGATATGTAGGAGAGGATGTTGAGAACATTCTCCTCAAGCTGTTACAGAATGCCGATTATGACATCGAACAAGCACAGAAGGGCATCATCTATATCGATGAGATTGATAAGATCACCCGGAAATCGGAAAATCCTTCCATTACCCGCGATGTTAGCGGCGAGGGGGTTCAACAGGCGCTTCTGAAAATACTGGAGAGTACCGTTGCCAATGTCCCGCCTCAGGGAGGAAGAAAGCACCCGCATCAGGAGTTTATCCAGATTGACACAACGAACATCTTGTTTGTCTGCGGCGGTGCATTCGACGGCTTGGAGAAGATTATTGAGAATCGGATCGGCAAGAAGGCATTTGGCTTCGGAGCCGAAATTCCCTCCAAGAAAGAAATGCACTCCGGTGAGCTGATGAAGCACCTCCTTCCGCAGGATTTGATCAAATTCGGACTGATACCCGAATTTGTCGGCCGTGTGCCGGTTACCGTCGTGCTGGAGGGACTGGATAAGGACGCGTTGGTTCGGGTCCTGAAGGAGCCGAAGAATGCTCTTCTCAAGCAATACTGGAAAATTTTCGGAATGGATGGAGTCGAGTTGGAATTCACAGAGGATGCAATCGAAGAGATTGCCCTGCTTGCTATTGAGCGCAACACTGGTGCCAGAGGATTGCGCGCCATTCTTGAAGACATCATGCTCGACATAATGTACGAGATTCCTTCCCGAAAGGATATTGTCAAATGCGTAATCAATAAAGAAAGCGTCAAGAACAGAAAGCCGCCGGAACTGATTATCGGAACGCGTCCCAAGAAGCGTACCCGCGGCTCTTCAGAGACGGGCATCGGTGCTTAATCGCATTCCGAGAGTCTTTTAAAGAACCGATCGGATTTTCGGGAGACGAATTTCCGGACCGGAGCAAGAAGGAGCAATCGGTGTACGACCGAATCAAGCGGGAAATCGAAAGAACGCGCAAACGAATCGACCGTCTGAACGAAGAAAAGAATTCCGGAACAGCAAATCGCGACGAGGTTGATCTGTTCTGTGATACCCTTCTCAAGAGGATTTCATTTTATCAACATGAGCGACTCATCCACCTGCTGGTTCTGATTCTGTTTGCGCTACTCACATTCGGTGCTGTTATCATGACGCTGATCACGCAAAATTATTTTGTCGGAATCGCAGCGGTACTTTTCTTTGCTTTGCTGATTCCCTACATTGTGCACTACTATCATCTTGAAAACGGAGTTCAGAAGCTCTATACCCTTTATGACGAGCTAGCGGCTTTCCTTGAGGAGAAATATGAGTAAGTATTCGATTTGCCTGGATATCGGAGGCACGAAGGTTCTCGGTGCGATTTTCGATCAGGATGGAAATATCGTATATCGCCTGAAGAAGAAGACCCGCGCGAGCGAGGGTCTGACGAATGTTGAGGAAACGGTCGTCTCTCTGGTGCACGAGCTTCTCCAGGAATTCGGAATTACTCTGGAACAGGTGGAAGCCATCGCCGCCGGGGCGCCCGGCATCATCAACAACGATACGGGCGTGGTTCTCTTTTCACCGAACCTCCCGTGGAAAGACTATGCGATCAAGGACTCAATCGAGCGTGTTTTCGGCGTTCCTTTCTTTATCGGAAACGATGCGAATCTGGGCGTTTTGGGAGAATGGATGTTCGGAGCGGCAAAGGGTTACAACCACGTCGTCGGGCTGTTTGTCGGTACGGGCTTGGGCGGAGGCTTGATTATCAACGGAAAACTGTATTCGGGGCACCAGTATAAGGGTGCGGAGTTCGGGCATATGATTCTCAATATTGACGGCCCCCAGTGCAACTGCGGTCAGCGGGGCTGCTTGGAGGCATTCTCAAGCAAGACCGGAATGACGGACTATATTCATCAGCAGATTCGACACGGCCGCTCCACGATGATGGAATCGGCCGTTTCCGAGGGCGTGTTCAGAAGCAAGGAAATGAAGAATGCCTATGATCAGAGCGACGAGGTCATGATTGAAGCGATTGATCGGGCTTGCATGTATCTTGCCGTAGCCGCCGGGAACCTTGTAAACATGTTCAGTCCGGAGATCGTTATTTTCGGCGGCGGCGTGATGGAAGCTTTGGGTGAAGAGTTCTTAAGTAAAATACTTGCAAAGGTGAATGCGTTTTGCCTTCCGTCGGTTCGCGAGTCGGTGCGATTTGAGGTGGCCGCTTTGGGTGATGATTCGATTCTATATGGCGCAAGAGCGTTAATTCTCGAGAACCAGCATCATTAATCGTCTTTTTCCGATAGATTTACACTGCTGCTGCCGGTTCCGTACCGATACTTCGCGTAGCGGAGCGACAACGTCTCGAAGTCGGTCCCGATTTGACCGGATACTGCCGAGCGAATCTCTCCAGGTGAATCACTCGGCCTGATTATGGCACCGGATCGCATTGCGCGTCGAACGGAACGGTAATATTTTTTTCGAATTTCTTTTGCCTCTCCTTCGCCGAAATCCTGCTTTTTATGTACTTTGCGGTTTTTCTTAAGGATCGAAAATACTTCGTCGATCACTAACCCATCGCCGGTCGGGTCATTTTTGCTCAATGAACGGCGGTACATAGTGACAATAAAGCGATAGACTCCGCGAATCGAAAAATACAGGAACAGAACGACGACAACCACCGACAAGACATTCAAAACGACCTCAATGATAGCACGCAGTATGGGATTCGCGGAAGGATCGGTGTCCATTTCTGTGGAAAGAGGAATGCGTTCGGTCGCATCTGCCTCCGGGAAGAGATGAAGCTTATTCAGTAGTTCGAACAAGAAAAGAACACCGCTGATGGTCCAGCGGATTATTTTACGCAAAAAATCGGACAACACATCGTAAGGAAAATAGATTACGACGGGGAGGATGAAGAGAGCAAAGGTGCTAAGAAACAGAATCACCCGGTTATGATGGCTACGAACGATGGAGGAAGGCTGGGTCGGCGAATTTGCAATATGTCCGTAAGCTGTCTCAAAAACGAAGTGTTGTCTAGCCAGAAAGAAAACGCAAATCGAAAGTAATGTGTGCGCCAGCAGATAGTATTGAATTTCTTTTCCGTACGGCGACAAGCTCGATATGAGAAGAACTGCACTGTGAATAAACATGGAGGCACCGAATTGATCCATACCGACCACAATCGAGTCGCTATGCCTGTACCGAGCGGATAATGAAATGGTCGAAAGAATTAAGGTTAGGCCGTAGAGATATACGGTCTCCCCAAAGGGGCGAAACAGTGCCGTAATCAGGGGGAAAGCCGAAATAATGAAAAACAAAAACAGCATTTTCCATAGCTTCATCGAGATTCTGCGGACCAGAAAGAAAAGGAAGGCGGGAATCAGCAGGATGTAAGGCAGGAATACGGCCTCGCGAGAGAGAAATGTAAACGAAAAGACCATCAGGGAAAATGATATGAAGGTTAGGGTAAACAGTAAGTACATCAAAGCGCCGACCAACAGTTCGTCGCGGTTGAAAATAATATTTTCTCCCTGTACGCTCTTACGCATGATACCGCTCCTCCCACATAACGGAGTGCAGACTTAACTCAGGAAGGATACGCGGAAGACCTTGATTAGAAGAACAGGGAACAATCCATACCATCCGGACTCCGCTATGAATGAGTTCCATGAGACGTATTTGTGTGGATGTGTCGTAGTTCGGCGAAATCACAATCACCTGCCGGTGTGCGTGTTCGTTCGGAAATTGCGACAAGAGATCGTCAAAGGGAGTCGGTGTTTTCGCAAGGTTGATTCTGGCTAAGGCCAGACCAATCTGTTGGGCATGCTCGGCACTGTTTCCGTGATGCAACAAAATCGGCTCGTCCGACAAGCCGTCCCGACTGTTTGAAAGGACAGAAACCGGGAGAGCGTCGCGAACAGCAAAGACTCCGAAGGAATAAACAAGGCTGATTGCCTTTTCAACCAGCTCCGTGCTTCCGTTCGGCGAATAGCGACTCACATTCAGCAGAATCGTGATTTCCGGGCTGATGGTATGGTCGCAGGTGTTTACCATCCAATCGTCTTTTCGAGCGGAAGCGCCCCAGTTGATTTTACCGAAACGATCCCAAGGCTGGTATTCTCGAATGCCCGAAAAGGTGAACGGATTTATAATCGCACTGTATCGATGCACCCTCTCCCCGAGACAGGACATGAACAATGCCGTGATGTCGGGGGTGTTCAAAAACCGCGGAAGCACCGTGAGTGTAGATTCGCTCGTATACGTTCCGTAAATTTTAACCAACATCAGAAGGTCGCATGTCGTGACCGAAAGTCGCTTAAACTCATAATATCCGCGTTTCCTGCAGCGTACCGAAATGTGACGTATATGACGTTTCCAGCCCCCGAGAGTAATCAGGTCCTCCCGATAATATAAGTCGGAAAGTGCGGTGTTGGTCATATCCGGAAAGTGTAACTCGCGAGGCGCTTCGAAGCGAAGAAGAAGTTGAACGAGAGGCAAACGCTTCCGATTCTCGATTTCTTCCGAAATGACTATGATATCGCCACATTCGGCAACAGAAGAAGAGAAAAAAATGCCTGCTTTAACGTCGGATAAAGCATATCGTCTGTATACCAATAGCTGGATGAGAATCAGTGATGCAATCAGCGCCAGGATTACAAATACCTGCATGGCTTAAGGCCTCCGAAATCGATAGCCGTCAGGGTCGAAAATCTTCGGTCGGGCACGGAACTGTATTTAAAATTCGCATTAATAGGTCCAGGCTTCTCCGATGGGCCCGGCCATAACCAAGAAGAGAAAGAGCGGAGCTCGAAGCCTGAAGAATCAAGCGATGCCCGATTACGGGAAGAAAAAGATCCTTAATGTCGTCGGGAGTCACGAAGCTTCGACCATGGATGGCCGCATATGCTTTAGCGGCACGAAGAAGAGCAATTGAGGCACGCGGGCTGGCTCCGAGCAAGACGTCCTCGGCACTTCTGGTCGCCTCGATGAGGTCCAGGATGTAATCGCGAACGACCGGATGAACGTAAACGGTATTGCACACCGCCTGGGCGGCCGTGATGTCCTCTGCGGTTCCTACGGCCTTCAAATCGGTAAGAGGATCTCTTGCCTGAAAACGGTCCAGGATTTGAAGTGCGTCCACCCGCTCCGGGTAACCCATGGATAGACGAAGCAGAAAACGGTCCAGTTGAGCCTCAGGAAGGGGAAAAGTTCCCTGTGTCTCAACCGGATTCTGTGTTGCGATGACAAAAAAAGGTGCCGACAGGGCAAAAGTCCTGCCGTCCACCGTTATTTGTCTTTCTTCCATGCATTCCAGAAGGCTCGATTGAGTTCTTGCCGTCGCCCGGTTAATCTCGTCGGCCAAAATGATATTCGAGAAAAGAGGGCCCGGTCGAAAAACGAATTCGTCCGCTTTTCGATCATAAAAATGAATGCCCGTAAGGTCGGCCGGCAACAGGTCAATGGTAAACTGAATTCTTTTGAACGGCACATCGATCGACTTTGCGAGAGTGCCGGCCAGCTTTGTCTTTCCCGTACCCGGAACATCATCCAGAAGGACATGACCGCCCGTAAGAAGAGCCGTCATAAGCAGTGTGATTTCGGCTCTCTTCCCGACGATGACGGTCGAAATGTTTGAAATGATTCTTTGACAGAGGTCGTGAACCCCGGCTATGCCTTGGGGTGAATCGGGTTGCGATGAGTCTGTCATATTTACCTCCGCAATTGAAATACATTACGTATCTCTCAGTATACACTAATTGAAACGATGCGTTTATCTCCCTTCGTTGGTTGACAGCGTAACCGGACAAACCTATTATATTTATCATGTACGCCGACTGGGTCAAAGGAGGAATTCTTATTTGGCCGATCGATTAAAGGAGGGGTGTTTATGTCCGATCAACTGGAGCAAATGGGTGAGCGCATACGGGCGCTTCGGGAAATTCTTGAACTCAGCCCGGAAGATGTGGCGCAGCGTTGTGACATGACACCGGAAGAATATTCCGAATATGAGAGCGGCAACGTTGATTTTTCCTTTTCGTTTCTGAGCAACGTGGCGGGCATTTTCGGGGTGGATGTCTTAGACATCATGAGCGGCGATTCTCCGAAACTTTCAACGGCCTGCGTTGTTCGAAAAGGCGAAGGCTTTCAGGTCAATCGGCGTGCGACCTATGATTATAAGCACCTTGCGTTTACTTTTCGGGATAAGCTGGCGGAGCCCTTTATGGTCACTGTCGAGCCGGACGAAGAGCACAGGCCTGAGTTGCACGCGCATGAAGGGCAGGAGTTTAATTATGTCGTTAAGGGACAGATGACTCTATTTATCGGTGAGATTACATACATACTCGATGAAGGCGACAGCATATATTTCGACTCGGGCGTGCCCCATGCGATGAAGGCCAATAATGACAGCGCATGCAGATTCCTCGCGGTCGTCATAAATAAAGGAGAATAATGATGCCGATATATGAGGAGTTTACGGGTCGTCATCGGGATGATTATGCGACGTTGGACGAGCTTCAAAGAAATTACAAAATCACATATCCGGATACCTTCAATTTCGCATATGATGTTTTGGATGTAATCGCAAAACGTACACCGGATAAGCTTTGCATGGTATGGGTTTCCAAGGATAACGAGCGCAAGGATTTTACGTTTAAGGACATGTCATTGCTTTCGAATAAAGCGGCGAATTTTTTTCGTTCGCAGGGAATTCGCAAGGGCGATTTTGTCATGCTCGTCCTGAAGCGCGGCTATGAGTTCTGGTATTGCATGATGGGACTTCATAAGCTCGGAGCCGTCGCCGTACAGGCGACTCACCTCCTTACAGCGAAGGACTATATGTACCGCCTGAATTCAGCCGGCATCAAGATGGTTGTGATGACCGGAGACGAGCATTGTACGGAGCATCTGGACGAAGCACTCGATCAATATCAAACACTCGAATTAAAGGCGGTTACCCGGGGTAAGAAGGTCGATGGGTGGATTGATTTTGACAGAGAATTTTCAAAGCAGAGCGATGTCTGGACCCGGCCGACGGGCGACGAGGATACCAGGGTAACCGACATTATGGCCATGGCGTTTTCTTCCGGAACCACAGGTTATCCGAAGATGGTCTGGCACGATTACTCATATCCGCTCGGTCATCTGATTACCGGCGTTTTCTGGCACCGTGTTGAGGATGGGGGATTGCATTTCACCATATCCGACACCGGTTGGCTCAAGTCGCTCTGGGGTAAAATGTACGGCCAGTGGCTGGGAGAGACGGCGATTTTTACCTATGACTTCGATAAATTCTCGGCCTCAGACATCCTGTCGAAAATTTCGGAGTACAAGATTACGACGTTCTGCGCTCCGCCGACGATGTACCGCTTCATGATTAAGGAAGATTTCTCGCCGTACGATTTTTCGAGGCTAAGGCACTGCACGACCGCCGGTGAGGCTCTGAATCCGGAGGTTTACAGCCAATGGCTCAGAAACACCGGACTGAAGATTTTTGAGGGTTTCGGACAGTCGGAGACCACGCTTGTGTGCGGAACGCTATATCCGTGGATGCAACCGCGCCTTGGATCGATGGGTCTTCAGACGCCCGGAGTCAACATGATCATCGTGGACGAGGACGGAAAAGAGGTCCCGACCGGCGTGAACGGAGAAATATGTATTCTTACGGACGAAGAGCACGGCGGAAAGCCGCTCGGCGTTTTTTGCGGATATTACCGGGACGAGGAAGGAACGAAGAGAGCGTGGCATGACGGGATCTACCACACCGGCGATACTGCGTATCGCGACGAGATGGGCTTCCTTTGGTATGTCGGGCGCACCGATGACGTCATTAAGAGCTCGGGCTACCGCATCGGCCCGTTCGAAGTCGAAAGCGCCCTTATGGAGCATCCGTCGGTCATGGAATGTGCCGTAACCGGCGTTCCGGATCTCGACCGGGGATTTGCCGTCAAAGCAACGATAGTCCTTTGCAAGGGCTATGTCGGATCTCCACAGCTCACCAGAGAGCTCCAGGAGCACGTGAAGAAGGTAACGGCACCCTATAAATATCCGCGCATCATCGAGTATGTTGATGAACTGCCCAAGACCATAAGCGGCAAGAT
>CAYGIB010000021.1:0-16272 GCA_964349735.1 uncultured Oscillospiraceae bacterium
ATCCTGGAGACCGTACTGTTCTCATACGCCGTTTTGACCTCGACGCGAATCACGCCGCTTACGTTAAGTGTTCCGCTCAGCACCGATTCGCTAACGCCTTTATCCGCCGGGAGAGACTCGCCGGTCAGCGCGGAAGCGTTGATGCTCGTCGCGCCGTCGGTGATCACGCCGTCGAGCGGAATCTTTTCGCCGGGACGAACGACGATCGTCTCGCCGATCCGGACCTCCTCCGGAGAAACCTCAATCTCCGCGCCATCCCGCATGACAAACGCTCGCTCCGGACGGATATCCATCAGCGCGGCAATCGACTTACGGCTCTTTCCGACCGCAATGCTCTGGAAAAGCTCTCCGACCTGATAGAAAAGCATCACCGCGACACCCTCCGGGTACTCGCCGATCGCAATTGCGCCGATGGTCGCAACCGTCATCAGGAAGTGCTCGTCGAGGACCCGCCCGCGAATGAGTTTGCGCGCCGCCGCCCAGAGTACGTCATACCCGGCGACAAGATACGAAAGAAGAAAACCAGTGAGACGCGGCAATCCGTCGATCGGCAGAACCGCCGCAAGAATAAGAATGGCCGCGGCGGCAATGATTCGAGCCAAATTACGCTTTTGCTTCTGTGTCATCGGTGCTCCTTTATATAACCCATCCGTTCAGCTCAAACGTCTTTGTCAGATCACGACCCGGCAGTCCGGCTCGATTCTCCGGCAGGCCTTCGCCGCCTTCTCCGCGACCTCCTCGAAAATCCCTTCGTCCGCCTCGAGTGTCATCTTCTGCGTCACAAAATTGACGCTCACTTGGCTGACCCCGTCGATTTTACGGACGGCGCGCTCCATTTTCGAGGTACAATCGGCACACTCCAGATTCTCAATTCTCAATATCTTCTTCATCGTCTATTCCTCCGTCAAATGTTCAAATCCCTGTCCGATCATGGATCGTACGTGGTCATCGGACAGGAAGTATACGATTGTCTTACCTTCCCGGCGATTCCCGACCAGCTTCGCGTCTTTAAGGACCTTGAGCTGATGTGAAATCGCCGACTGCGTCATTCCGAGAAGCTCGGCGATTGCGCACACACACAGCTCTGACTCCAGAAGGGCGTATAGAATCTTGATCCGTGTGGTGTCCCCGAAGACCTTAAACAAATCGCCGAGGTCGCACAGCAGTTCATCCGCCGGCATTTCCGCCCGGACAAAAATCATGCGGTCGTCGTGATTATGCGTTGTGTTTCCCATGTATGAGCATCCTTTCATATGAGTATCTGTTCATATGATAGCGCGCATTTCGCCGCTCGTCAAGGGACTTCCTTCACGAACCTATGCGCTTTGGTGACGACGCGATTTATTTCTTGAAATCATTGACTCTGCAGGTATATATTGATCCGATTATTTAGAACATTCGCTGTTTCCGCCGCAGACTTATCACCGACAAGCGCCGGCATGCAATCCTCAAGGATGATTTGGCTCAGCAGGTAATCGACCTCATCTGTCGTATTCAGTGAGTCAATAATCGTCTTAAGTCTGATTACGCAATCTTCGGGAACAGCGGATTTATCATATGTATCCAACCCGGTGTTCTCCGCCGCAGTTCGCAGCTCTGGATGAATCGCCTGATCCATGAATGAATCAAATGCATCTCTGCCTACCGGAAAATAACCGGCTTCAATAATCGTTTGTTGAACTTCCGGCATCATCAAGTATTTAATAAAATCCCAGCATGCTTCGGGATACTCCGTGCCGTCCGATATCGCGACTGAAGTAGACGGAGAACATATCCGTGCCGTTCCGGTTAACGTCGGAGAGCCGACAAACAGCGTCTCACTCGGAATCATCTGTTCAATTGCATGAAACTGTTGGGCACTGCTGATTGTAGAATATAGAAGTACCTGTTTCTCTCTTATATAGCGCTCATTTCCGTAAGGGTCTTCTATTCTGGGTCCCATGATTCCGCATGTCAGCGCGTAATTCAATAAGACTTGCACCTGCTCGGCCGAAATTTCAAACTTCCCGCTTTCGTCAACATAATCTTCCATCCCATAGAGTATCGCACTGACAAAAAGATTTTCGGAAGCAACACCCGGAAACAGATTGACATCCGAAGGTAAAGTATGCGAGAAATCTAATAATTTCTGAGCGGAGACATAATCGGGGTCGATCGGAAAAATGGCATTACCCACATACCCGTATAAGCCGAATCCCGGAAAAAACCGATATAAGGAGTCATCCGTCTTCATCAGCTCGAAAATGCTCGGAAGCCAAGACTCCGCGCTGAGAGACGGATCCTTTTCAATGAACGGCATCATATCTACGAGGGCGCCGTTTCGTCCCATCTCGGAAAAATTGAAGAACATCTCTTCATAAATAATGTCGTCGCCCTTCCCGGACGAAAGATCACTGATTATACGAGCCAGCGCCTGGTCAAATGAAACTTGACTTGTGATCATATACTCGAATGCGTACTCTCTTAATCGAATTCGATATTCCGAACCGGATGTGTTGAATCGATATACCGCTTCCTGAATATTTCGATCTCCGGTAACCCCGTACCCACCGAGAGTCAGTACCGTTTTCTCTTCATGAGGATTCTTTTTCAGTCGCGAAAGCATGACCACCTCGACTGGATCGCAAGCGGAGGAATCCGTTACCGGGTTACGAATAAAGACGATATGGTCGTTATCCAACACAAACGGAAGATTGTATTCGGTATAAACATATCCGGACGGAGGAATATCCGTATCGTATGCGGACATGAATCCTGTCATCGAAGAGGACGAGAGGTCATATCGGAAGATTCCCTGATAGCCTTCGTAAAAAAACCCGAAAGAAGAATTACATGGACTTAATGGTATATCACCGGAAAAATCAGGCGGAGAGACGTTTTTCTCGGACAAGGTAACGGGGTCCAAAATCACCAGCTGCGCGTTGCCGCCCTCATCCGAAGATATAAAGACAACATTTCCGTCTTGCACGGTAAGAGATTGCCTGTTCATATCATCCAGATGGCATGGGCGTGTATACACCAATTGACCGTCGCGAAATAATTCCACCCGTCCGCCATAATAAACGAAAGCCCATGTGTCTCCAACCAAGATGGCATCTTCGACATTTTGCACATCGAAGTCGATGATTTCTCCGAACGGTCCCGAAACCGTATAGGCTTGTGCCTTGAAATTCCCGATCTCGTCCGGCCCAATCGCATATACGGTATCTGAGATCCCATACAGAATTCTGGTATATAAATTTTCCACCTCTTGTGTCGCCACAGTATTTCCGGACCAATCCGTCCAGACGAGCTCAAGTCTTTGTTGGATCTGATCACCCTCCCCGGAGAAGCAAGCTTGCAAAAACACAACGTGCTCTTGGGTCGCGGTTACATCACCTGCGGAACTACTCGTTTTCTCATATGTCGGAAGATCAATATAGGACGATTGAAAAGCGGTGCATATTGCGGACGGTGCACGTGCATCGTCCAACCTCTTGCCGCACCCGCAGAATCCCAATATGATGGAAGCGACCAACACGACCGATAGAATTTGTCGAATCCGTTTGATTCTCATATGTCACCGTTTCCCCCCAAGCCGGTTCCAACATCGCGAACATCCGGACACAGTCCGGATATCGCGTCCATATAAAACTGGGTGTAATAAACAATCCTTTCACCCTTATAATTCTTATCAGTCACTATCTGACTGCTTAAGATGACCCAATATGGTTTGATTGAATTGACCCAGTCGGAATCCAGAGATTTCTCGTGCTCTGCTAAGTACACCAATGAAACTTCATTAATCGTTATCGGTTCCGGACGATAGAGGGATACATCATGGTAGCTTAACGGTTCGGATTCGGAAAATAGCTTCCGCGAGAAAGAATTCAATGCATCTTCAATCGATAACAACGTCCCGGAAGATTGTATTTCAGTAACCTCAAAACTACGAAAAACTAGAACGTATTCCACCCCATGTGAGTTAATAATGACGTCAATAGCATAATTTTTAGATATCTGATGAACATCGCCCTCCGGCCATTTCGTTTTTCCTTCCGGGATGATATCGCCGCTAAAGCTTACACTTCCCATCTCTTCACAACCTAACGGCAACCCGTCAACATCCGGATACAGCGTAATCCAATAGGAGTCTTCGGCATCCGTCCATCCGTCCGGAAGGGCGGCAGCAATATCCAGTTTTTCTCCAGCTTCCGCATATAAATTGAATTCGTGCGTCTCCGTTTCGATCTCGTCATGCGGAAGCCTTCGGATGACATGGTAATCGCTGATTGAAAACCCTTCGGATTCGAGAAAAGATCGGGCGGTCGCAAATGCCGTTTCCGAGTCGGCGAACGAGAAGTCTTCCGCAGCGTAATAATCGGCGGACATTACTTCCGTAATTTGACTGATTATTATCCCTCTTGATGTAGAATACTGGAAGTATCCCGGAAAAACAGTACAAAGATACTCTTCACCCTTGGAGTCGGTATACCGATCGAGAAATTTATCCCCCCCATTTTGATCCGGGGGAAGACTTTCACTTTCAACTAACGTCCAATCCGATTGAGTGAACATGAAACGCTGCGTTTCGCTAAAAGAAACATATTCACATGAATAAACCGAGGCATTACCGGGCTTCTCTGGATTCACAGAACACAAAAGCTCTGCGTCAACATTTATGTGATTGGAAATTTGCCCCGTTACCCGCTGATTTAGAAAATCCGACCGATCGATTTGAAGATTTTCGATGATTAAGTCGTCCATTGAAATGTCGATCGCAGTCGTTTCGGCCGGTTCTGTTTCGGACCTCGACACCGATATTGCGATCCCGTTATCCGAAACGCTAGTCGCCGAATTAGTTTGTGATGAGTGACACGAAGCGCTAATCAGAAAAAACCCGACCAGACAAATCGCGATTATTCTTTTCATCGTTTCTCCGAGATGGGGATATGGTATGCGAAGCTACCGGTTCCCACCTTTCGCATTGTTTTATGGATTCCATTTGCCTTTTATTGAGATACTACTACTTTGGGAATCGGAGTTCAAGCTGCAATACAACACATAGAAGGATGTAAGTCCTCCGCCTTGCGGTATCGTCCAGTATGATCCATACATTCTGCATCCATTTACGGGGTCAATAACCTTATACCGGAAATTAATTGAGTTTGCGGCCGCAAAATATTGGTATCCTCCTGTGGTATACTCAACGACCAAATAGGGACGAAAGACCAGATTGTTTCCCAGGATTTGGTTGTCAAAGTCCATCGGGACTCCGGGGAGCTTCGTATACGAGCTCGTTATGTTTACGCAATAAGCCGTAGAAAGAGAGGTTGATTTCTGTGTCCAATCTGTTATATCGCTACTTCCGACACCCCTATATATTACAGTCCACCCGTTACCCAGAAAGGATGGGATAAAGCTCTTGACTACTGCGTTCACTTGAGATAATGAAAATGACAGAGCAAGTATCAATGCAACGGCTACAGACAATAATTTTTTCATGGGGCCCCTCCTCAATGATATATAGTGATTGATTATAACCCCCCCCCAGAAAAAATTGTCAAGATGCAAAATGTTTGACATTATCACGTTTGTATTTCAGTCGTAACTATCGAAACTGTGAATCCGTTCGTATTGTCGCGTCAAGGGATTCCCTTCCAGACTTTCCCGCTATCCCGCAAGGTATTCTCAAGAAACATCCTACGAGGCATTTTCCGCGCCGATAATATATGATAATATTCTTTTAGAAATAAAAAATCGGGGGGACTTTCATATGCAAAACGAACGGTATTACAAATCATCCAACCGGGCCGATCCGCTGGGACTCATTGCCCTTGTGCTCGTCACAGCCGTTGCCGGCAGCGCACTAAGCATTCTCTATCTTTTGCTGGTTCGTGTCATCCCAATTGTTCAGCTCAGCATTCTGCTGACGATACTTTTCGGTGGTCTTCTCGGACTGATCGGCTCTCTGACCTGCGGAATCTTCAAGCTTCGCAACCGTCTTCTGACCATTATTGCTTCTGTTGCGGGCATTTTGATTTATACCTATGTAAAGTGGAGTCTGTTCTCAAGCTTCGCCCTCGACGAGTCTTACTTTACTCTGCTAACGGGATTCCTGACCAGTCCTACGGCTCTGCTTGAAGCAATCGCCCTCATCAATAAATACGGAACCTGGTCGTTCGGCCGGGACAGCACCACTGCCGTGACCGGTGTGATACTCGCAATCATCTGGATTATTGAATTCCTGATTTACGCCATCATCCATCTTCTCGTTGTTAACGACAAGACCAACACCCCTTTCATCGAAAAGGAAAACAATTGGGCCAAGAAGAGCGATGTGCGTTTCTATTGCCGTGATTTTGTTTTAAATGCGCATCTTTCGGAAATCGAAAACGACCCGAATGTCCTTCTCTCTTACCTCGATGATCCGCAGGTCGTTGGCGTCGGCCAGCATATCGAGATTGAGCTTTTCCATTCCTCGGATTTTACCGAGAACTATATCGACATCATCCGGGTCGTCATCACCAACGCTGCCCGGAATAATAAGCAGGAAACCAAGCTCGTGAAGAAGCTTGCCGTCAATCGCGAGTTTGCTCAGAAGCTCTTCGCACAGCATGATATGTCTCTGCCGGCATAATCGATCGATTTAAGCGCAGTATAAGCAGACATCACCCCATCGACGGCGGTAGCGGCTCGTTAGCCGCTACCGTTTCCACTTTCCCTTCATTTCTGCACGGAGGACACGAGTATGAAAATTTCCGACCTCACCGGACTCTTCCGAAAATCAATCGCCACCGTGGACTCCATCGAGAATCCGTTTGACGATTATTACACGGTCCGGCTGCTCCCGGCGCCCGGCATCACATGGACTCCCGGCGAGCACGGAATATTCCGCCTGCCCCTACGAGACGTCAAAGGATGGAACTGGCGTCCGTTCTCCGTTGCATCGATTCCCGAGGAAGGCGTCATTCTAATCGGAACGCGCACCGGCCAAACGATGAGCCCGTTCAAGCGCCGCCTTCTCCACCTCGAGAAGGGCTCGCCCGTCAAGATGAACGGCCCATTCGGCTGGTTCAAGGTAAAGGACGCTACTTCTCCCCTTGTCTTCTTCGCGGGAGGCGTCGGCATCACACCGATTCGCGCGATCCTGATGAGCCTCCGAAGCGACACCTCCCGGGGCATCGATATCGTATACGCATCCGGGGGCCGGTATCTTTTCGAGGAAGAAATCGAGACGATTGTCCGGGAAAATCCTCGGATGACGCTTTATAAAACCACCGACCCGGAATCGACCCAGGCTAAGCTCTCGGTGCTTTCCGAAAAGTACGGCAACCAGGCCTACTATTTCATCTCCGCGACCTCGGGCATCATCGGGTCTATGCGCAAGCATTTACGAAGCCGCGGCATTCTCGGTAGGCGTATCGTAGACGATACGTTCCGGGGGTATAGGGGTAAAGGGCAGCGCAGTTAATCGTTCGCCCCTTTTCTGAGACAATGTATGGGTAATATCCATCCCCAAAGATAATTAACCGTAGTTGGTCCATGCATAATTATCAATTTGAGCCGTTGCAAAAGGAAAGCTATTCTTACGTTATTTGAGTAAGTTACTGGACCTGCAGCTAGACAATGCAAGATTAAGGATGTCAGGTGAGCGCCTTGAAGAAAGATTTAGTAGTGTACTTGGATCTTCTCCATCTCATATTACCCAAGCGCCGTCGCTTTCTCGGAAATAGTTAATTTGACAGCTACAACGGAGTCTCGAAGATATATTTCCATCTCATCAATATCACTTTGAGAATACATGGCGTAGTGGCTCAAGACGTTTGCAAACAGTTCCTTTTTGATCTGCTCTTTTTCAACTTCATCAAAGATATCGGGGTATTCTCCGTCATAAGACGACTTGTCCCCCACACAGTTGTTGGTTACAATTCCGTATGCAACTTGAACTGCTCCGTTAACACCCGGGGCAAGAATAATACTATTTAATTCATCTCTTGTTGCTATAAACACTTCGCTCTCAAATGAACTGAGTGGCCACCAGATGGTATTGAATTCTTCTGACCAATGCTTGTACATGAAACAACGAACAATATTTTCGATTGCTATCTCTCTTGTAACGAATCCAGTAATAGGCTCCGGTTCCAGCAGTGATAACTCATCGTATTTTTCCGTTACCTTATTTCTGATTATTCTCTCAACATCGCTTTCAATCAATTCATACAAGTTACCGTTTGCACATTCATCAGACCAAAAATTTCCAGCTCCGTTTGAGTACATATCAACCATATGCCCCCATTCATGGAAAAGGGTTCCCTGTATATATGCCGTACCCCATTTTATATAAGCGTCACCACAAGCTCCGCCCGATCCTCCAACCAAAAACAACAGCACATTTCTGTACCGCGTGCCATCTATCGGCAAATTTCTATAGTCTCTAAGAGCATTAATATAAACCTTTCTGTAATCTGTCGGCATATTTTGGATGTATTCTCTGCTCTCTCCAATAAAATAGGCGCCTATAACCGGAATGCAAAATAAATCATCAATATAATCATCATCAGACCAACCTGAAGTGTCCAGTGACCAGACCCCGTATAATGTCACTGGGTTATGTGTTGTTATTTCATCACCTGTAATATATTGTATATAAGTAGCGGGTACCGGTGCATTTACGACTATGGCTCTATCTTTATCCTTAGTCCACCCCAAGAACGTAAACCCTTCTCCTCTCGGGGGAATAATGTCGGTTACGTCTCCATTTTCCCCGACGAGATATTCGTTTTCCCAAATTTCCCATCCTCCATAGCCTCCATAACCCTCATACGCATACGCGTTATAGGTAATTGTGTAAGCCCATCTTGCGTACAAAGTTAGGTCCTCATTCGGTGCTAAGCTGTCAATGGTAACCTCAATTCCTTCGCTAATATCACTTGAGGTGTACCATCCAACAAATGTATACTCGAGTTCGCCTTCTTTTCTGGTTGCATTCGGTAGTGTCTCGTATGGCTCTCCACATATATACACTATGCTGGTTACATCACAGGTTCCGCCATTCGGGTCAAACGTGACCGTGCTCTGATTGTCTTTCCATAACGCATAAAGTGTAAGATTTTCGGTAAGCGGGAAGGCACTCGGCCATGATCCCGGCTCTTCTGCAAAAGGATCCGAGGCCCATCCGCGGAAAAGATATCCTGAAATCGTCGGTTCAATACTGGAAATCGCAATATAGGTCTCGGCCGGGATTGTGACACTCTCCGGGCCGTTGATTCCGCCACGTGTGTGATACGTCAAGGTATAGTACTTTATCTGCCAGATGGCATAGAGGGTGGTGCGTTGATTTGCCGTGTACTCGTCTCCGATCAGATATGTCGGTGTCGTGGCGTCTTCATCAGGGTCCCAACCCAGAAATTCATAATGGGTCTGAGTGAGGGTCGGGAGCGGCAGACCGACGTCATATGTTTTGGTACGCGTAGCTCCTCCGGGTAAACCGTTATAGTCAAGAGTAATCAAATATGTGGTTTTGATCCACACCGCAAATAATTCTATGTCTTCTGTTAGCGGGAAAGCAGTCGGCCAGGATCCTGCTGCGGTCGCTGTCGAGGATGTCGCCCAACCCAAGAAATTATACCCGGTCCGTATCGGAATAATTGTGGATATACCGACATAACTTCCGGACGGTACCGAAACACTCGCCGGCGCGCCTGTCGCGTCGATTGCGTTTGCGTTGTAGGTAATGGTCGGGTACTTTCTCCACACCGCATAGAGCGTCGCATTGGTGGTAATGGTATAGGCGTTGCCCGCAACATACTGAACCGTGCCTTGGTTCGGCAGTGATTGAGTGGTCGACCAACCCAAGAATTCATAGTTCGGCCAGGTCGGTATCGTGGAGGAGATACTAAACGAGTAGCCGTATAGAGTCGTCTTGCTCGCAGGTGCTCCTGTTCCGCCGTTTGCATGATAGGTTAACGTATGATTGGTCTTCCATACCGCATATAGATTCAGGTCCGATGTCAGTGTAAAAACATATCCGGGGTTGTAACTGACCGTTCCTGCATTCGCGGCCGACTGTGTGGTCGACCACCCCATGAATGTGCATCCGGAGCGCGTCGGCGTTGTTGAAGAGATTCCGACCGTGCTTCCGTATATGAGAGATATACTCGCCGGTGCGCCCGTGCCCAAATTCGCGTTGTAGCTAATGGTCGGATACTCTCTCCACACCGCATAGAGCGTTGCATTGGTGGTAATGGTATAGGCGTTGCCCGCAACATACTGAACTGTGCCTTGATTCGGCAGCGACTGAGTCGTCGACCAACCCAAGAATTCGTGGTTCGTCCAGGTCGGCTTCGTGGAGGAGATATAAAAGGAGTTGCCGTACAGAGTGGTGAAGCTCGCAGGTGCCCCTGTTCCGCCGTTTGCATGATAGGTTAACGTATGATTGGTCTTCCATACCGCAAAGAGATTCAGGTCCGATGTCAGTGTAAAAACGTATCCGGGGTTGTAACTGACCGTTCCTGCATTCGCGGCCGACTGTGTGGTCGACCACCCCATGAATGTGCATCCGGAGCGCGTCGGCGTTGTTGAAGAGATTCCGACCGTGCTTCCGTATATGAGAGATATACTCGCCGGTGCGCCCGTGCCCAAATTCGCGTTGTAGCTAATGGTCGGATACTCTCTCCACACCGCATAGAGCGTTGCATTGGTGGTAATGGTATAGGCGCTGCCCGCAACATACTGAACCGTGCCTTGGTTCGGCAGTGACTGAGTCGTCGACCAACCTAAGAATTCATAGTTCGTCCAGGTCGGTATCGTGGAGGAGATACTAAACGAGTAGCCGTATAGAGTCGTCTTGCTCGCAGGTGCTCCTGTTCCGCCGTTTGCATGATAGGTTAACGTATGATTGGTCTTCCATACCGCATATAGATTCAGGTCCGATGTCAGTGTAAAAACATATCCGGGATTGTAACTGACCGTTCCCGCATTCGGAACCGACTGTGTGGTCGACCATCCCATGAATGTGCATCCGGAGCGCGTCGGTGTTATTGTAGAGATTCCGATATAACTTCCGTAAGGTACCGTGACACTTGCCGGAGCGCCGGTTCCGCCGTTTGCATAATAGGTGATCGTACTTACCCTCTGCCATACCGCGAACAGGCTCCCCGAGTTAAGCGAACTGTACACCCCGCCCGCATAATACAGCGGTGAAGTTGCCGTCGAAGAGATTGCCCAACCCAGGAATTGATATCCCGCTCTTGTGGGTATCGTGCTGCTAAGCGTGATGTCTGACTCGTAATACTTGTATTGCGAAGCCGGCGCACCGGTTCCTCCGTTTGCATCAAAGGTGACCAGGAAACGACCGGGGTTCTGAATAATCGTATAGTAGGTCACGTTAGACCCGTTGACCACCGTAACCGTCGCTCTCCGCTCATCTCCGGTATTCGCCGTGGCGGTTATTTTAAATGAGGTATATGCCGATCTGGATACCGACAACCAGGAAACACTTTCGGTAATTGAAAATGAACTCGTCGGAGAAGATATCGTTCCCGTGTAAGAAGTGGCATATCGGGATAAGTACTTCGTCACATAGGACGCCGCCATAACGCGGGTCATAGGAATCAATAATGCCAGAATAAGAATCAGGCCTATGGCAGCGATAACCGCCGACGTTCTCTTTACCGTAATCTGTTGATGCATGTGGATATCCCCCTATAAATATTACACGATGACGTATTGAACCGATTTTAGCACCTTCGAAAGCATATGTCAATATAATTTAGGATGTCAAATGTGTGTTCATTGCGAGTCCTCTCCGGAATGCTTTTTAACGATACGATTGGGTGTATAATTCTTTTTGAATGACTCTCCCGGAGGATTCGTTATGATTCCGGCGCTTGAAATAAATCGCCTGCTTTTGCGCCGAGTAGCAACGGACGATTTCTCAATATCTGCACGTACGATAGCGACGAGAAAGCCGGTCGGTATATGTTCCATTGGCCGAAGACGCCGAGATCAAAAGGAGCCTGTCCGCCGGTATAAGCAAGCCCTTCATCTATCGATAAACAAATCGGAAGGAGTCACAGATGACCTTTCTCAAACGGATCCACGAAATAAAGGCCGCTCAGCCCTACGTCAAAGGCAGCCACATGATGTGGACGGACCCCTACATATCGCGGAAGCTTCTTGCCGTGCATCTCGACCCGCTCAACGCAGCCGCCAGCCGAACGCCTCAAGCAATCGATGATACGGTCGCTCACATACACAAGCGGATTAGACCGGGGTCGCGGATTCTCGATCTGGGCTGCGGGCCGGGACTATACGCCGGACGTCTCGCAGCACTGGGACATCATGTGACGGGCGTTGATTTCTCTGAAAACTCGATCGAATACGCGAAAAGCAGGCCGGAAACTGCACGATATGACATCCGGTACATGCAGGCAAACTATCTGGAGCTCAGCTTCGCGGAGGAATTTGATCTGGTCATGATGATCTACTGTGACTTCGGCGTATTGATTCCGGACGACCGTGCCCTGTTGATTGAATTGATTCATAAAGCTTTGAAGCCCGGCGGCCGCTTCTTCTTTGACGCCATCACGGAGGATGCCGCGGACAGACTTGTTTACGGGACTTCCTGGGAATCGGAAAACGGTGGCTTCTTCGGCCCTGAACCGTATGTCTGCCTGAACGACAGCCGCCGATTCACTGCGGAGAAGGCGACGCTCGATCAGCACATGGTTATTTTCGAGGATGGCTCGTCGAAACTATATCGCTTCTGGAATCATTATTTCAACCTGGAGGATGTACACCGCATGTTTCTTTCCAACGGTTTCTCGGGTGTCAGAGCAACTGAAGGGCTGCTCAAGGGCGACGGACCATACCATGATCACGGGGTCGTTTTCTATGAGGTGAGGAAGTAGAAAAAGGACACCTCATCCGCGCTCTACTCCTCTGGCTCTGCAATTTCGTCCGGTGGAGCATCGTTTCCCACAGCAATTTCCAATGCTGTCTCCTCCGCTTCCATCTCTTCCGGGGTTATTTCTTCCGTCCCCTGTTCCTCCTGAGCTACGATTCCCGCCTCCGGGATTTCCGTCTTCTTGAGCTTGGTCTTGCTGTAGCTTTCATAGCCCCAGGTGGTCGCAAAGCCGATGGCGACGAGCACGACAAAGAGAATCCAGCTTCCCGGCTCGGATGGAATCAGCATTCGGGCCGACCCGATGATCAGGCCCGCAAAAAGCCAGCTGAGCATGGGCTTGTGGCGCATATACATTCGGTTGAGCAAATTGGAAAGTCCGATAATACCGAGGACGGCACCGATGCCGTAAAAGATCAGGATTTTCCAGTCTAGATCGGCCAGCGCGTTCATAATATCGTCGAAAATGCCCATCATGTAGAGCACCGATCCGCCGGGCACGCCGGGGAGCACCATCAGCGCACTCGACAGCGCCGCACCGATCATAAGAAGCGGGATGCCGGGAGTCGCCGTGCTGTCGACGACCGAACCGGTTGTCAGTGAAAGTACAAAGCCCACGGCGACGCCGATAATCAGAGCAATAATCCGACCTCCGGTCGGTTTTCGATTATCCTCCAGTACGGTTCGTACCGAGGCCAGGACACAGCCGAGCAGGAATCCGAGAATGACAAAAGCGTATTGCGTAAATACCCACGCAAAGACCCAGCCGCTGAGAATCAGTCCGGCCGCCATACCGAGACCGAACGGAAGCCAACGCAGGAGCTTTAATTTCGACAGATCCTTCATGAGCTCCTCATAGAGGCCCAATAAGAGTATCATCGTGCCGCCGCTCATGCCGGGCAGAATAATAACCAGGCCAACCAGTGCACCCTTAAGGAATTTGTTTAATGAATCAACAACCGTTCTCTTGTTTTTGCCTGTGTCCGTTCTCAAGAAGCCGCTCCTCTGTACCGATGATCGTGATCGCCCGGGAAGGCAGATTTACAAAAGTTGTGACGTGCGCGAACCATCGTAACGCGATGCTCACTTTGTGAATTGTATCACGCAATGACTGCGCGGCGCTATGTCTTTCCGGAGTATCTTGCGGTTCTCCGAACTTTGATGCAAAGTATAAATGATTCCGGTGTCTGTACGCGCACAAAGTATTTCGATATCAAGGAGACTTCAAAATGATTCCCGTTCTAAATACGCATCGCCTGATTCTTCGGCCGACAACAACGGACGATTTTTTCGACATTTGCGTGTACGGCGGCGACGAGGAAACCGGCCGGTATATGCTGCACTGGCCGAAGACACCGGAGCAAATCAAAGAGTATATTGACGAGTGCGTCGCTTCCATGAGCTCTGCGACTCCGACATGGTACGAATTCTCGCTGGTTCATAAGGACACCGCTCATATGATCGGCACGGTCTCGCTCATCAAGGAAGGTGACGAGGCGGAAATCGGCTGGATGCTTCACCCGGCGTACCGGCGTCAGGGACTGATGGGCGAAGCCGTCGCAGAAGCGATTCGGTATGCGTTCGAATCGCTCGGGAGAAACGCAGTCTGGGCAACCTGCACCGCACAGAACGTTGCTTCGGTGCGACTGATGGAAAAATTCGGTATGACACGGGTTCGATCGGAACCGAATAAGAAGTTTATCAAAAACGGCCGGGAGATATTTCTCGACCGGCTCATGTATCGGATATCTCGTACGGATTGGGAGAATCGGCAGGCGATAGAAGTCCGGCAGTAATCGCAACCGTATCGTTCCGGTTTGCCGGATGCTGCGGCCGCCGACCTTTTCGCCTGCCGAATACTCTTGCGTTCGAAACTACCGAATACTCTTGCGTTCGAAACTACCGAATACTCTTCAGCCCCGACTTCATTGCGAGCTTTCGCAGAAACGGCACATACATCGCCGGAGATTTCAGATTCTTAAGGAGCAGATTGAAGCGAATTTTACGCGTCTTTTTCGCGTAGCGGCGGAGGAAGCCGGCAAGCCCGCTCTCGAGACTTCGGGCCAGATAAAGGGAGGTCTTGAGCGCGTAGCTGATGCCCTCGGCCGAGCTTGGGCTGATGGCCCCGGCGGCCTCACCGATCAGGGCGATTCCTCCTCTTCCCGGGTTGAATTGGGACGATTTTCGGGGGCGGTAAATGTACGCGCCTTCGGTGCGAATCTTTTTTTCGAAGCAGAAACCGAGCCGGGTCAGCTTGGATTTAAGAAGTTCGAATTTGACTGCGGCGTCGGATCCGGGCGCAAGCGCCGCTCCGAAGAGAATCGCTCCGTCCTTAGGAATGATCCACGAGTAGAAGTCGCTGACTTCCTCATCGAAAATCGCCGTGAAGTACGGCATGGGCGAATCGCACTCGAACCACTCCTGGATGGAGAGGTACTTCTGCGGCTCATTTTTGTCGAAATGCTTCTGCGGCTCGTTCTTTTCGAGGCGCTTCTGCGACTCATCCTTGTCGAGGCTCTTCTGCGAATCGCTTTTGGTACGGTCTCTCCCGGGAACGGCCATATCTCCCGCGAGTAATCTCCGGACCTTTGAGCAGGCCCCGTCCGCGCCGACAATGATCCTGGTCTCGATTGTCGTTTCTTTTCGACCTGCGGTCAATCGAATCCTGTAGCCGCCCGGAATCTCGGAATAGCCTTGAAAAATCGTGTTGAAGCGCTTTTCGACAGACATCGGGATCGTCGAGATAAGCCAGCGCTCGAATTTTCCGCGGTCCATGTTGAAGTAGAAGCGCTGGTACAGCCGCTCGAGGCTGTTGGTCAGATCGATCGTCCGCACCGCGAAAAGCTGCGGGTCGACCAGGATGTCCTTCGGAATTCCCAGTCCCAGCTCGGCAATGATTTTCTGGGCGTCGGGCGCCAGGAGTCCGCCGCAGCATTTACCGGCCGGCCGCCCTGTATCCGGATTCCCCGGATCCCGCTTATCGATCAGTACGACGCTGTATTTATCTCCGATCAGCCGTGCGAGATTGGCTCCCGCCGGACCTGCGCCCACAATCGCAACATCAAACATGATTCACACCGAGTGTTCCTGCGCAACAGGAGATTTATCATGCCGCGCCAAACCCTTTCTGTTATTCTGCAGCCGTTCCGTCCTTCAGGACGCGAATCAGCTCGTCGACCTTTTCGAGAATCAGTGGTTCTTCCATGTCGGGCGTCACCACCTTGTCGATTCGATCCAGGAGTACCTCGAAAACCTCCGCCATCAGACGCGCAGGGACATCGGTGCGAACCTGCCTTTTTCGCTGGGCGTCCTCGACCATCCCAAGCAAGGCGTTCTCCGTCACGTGACCGAACGCGGCATAAACCTTTTGTCGAAAATCAGTATCC
>CAYGIB010000022.1:0-16043 GCA_964349735.1 uncultured Oscillospiraceae bacterium
ACAGCTGTGATTCATCTCTCATGGCGGAACGGATTGGCCATAACGAACGCCAAACCGGACGTTGCCGTCTGGGCGTGTAAAGAGAGGGCGGGGGTTCGTAAAAAAGGCATGGATATGCTTATCGCACATCTCGTTGGTTTTCTCTATCCGTTTATGTTCCTTATCGCCCTATATATAATATTGAACGGGCACAGCACACCGGGCGGCGGTTTCCAGGGCGGGGCGATTCTTGCCTCGGCTGCCGTGAGCCGCTATCTAATCCAGCCGTTCGAGGATATTAATATGAGCGTGCTGCAGCGAATCGAAAAATTGCTTTTCCTGGGCATAATCATCTTCCCCGTAATTCTCTTGTTTATTCGACCCGGAATACTGTCGTCCCCGTGGGACCGGTATTATCTTGTGATGATGAACATCCTGATCGGACTTAAAGTTGGAGCGGGATTATCGATTGTTTTTTACAGATTTGTATTTTACGAGGGGGTGCGGCATGAGGTACATTAACGGGCAGACCGTCGGCTTAATTCTGTTTTTTGTTGGCTTTTACGGGCTCATTGCTCGGCGGAATATGGTGAAGTCGATTATTTCTCTTGGCATCATGCAGGTTGCGGCGATTCTGTTTTTCCTTTCCAATGACATTTCTGTTATTAAGTCGCCGCCAATCGGCATACACAGCGCTTCCGGCAGTGTCTCGGATCCCTTGCCGCAAGCGCTGATGATAACGGATATCGTGATCGGCATCGGTGTTACAGCCGTTGCCTTAACGCTGATGATCCACCTATACCACCGTTACGGGACCAGTAACTGGCTTATTGCGAAGGAAAAGAGGATGGATGAATGATCCCTTTGTTCTGGCTGGTTTTAACTCCGATTATTCTTTCTGTTCCGGTAATATTCCTTCCCCAAAAGATGGGGAGGATTCTTGCCGCAATGGCTCAGATCGGGCTTGGAGTTCTCGCGGTTTTCGCTTTTTTGCATGTTCGAGACTATGGAGAGCAGATTCAGAGCATCGGCGGCTGGCCGAGGCCGTTCGGGATTCTTCTGCGCGCAGAACTCTTTTCGATTGATCTGGTAGTACTGACTGTCTTGATCTTCTTCTGTGTAATGATTTATGGCATGAAGGATGATTATTTTGATCGAACCTTTATCTTCCTGCTTCTGATTCTTGAAGGATTGATGATCGGAATTTTTCTTTCCATTGACCTTTTCAACATCTTTGTGCTGGTTGAGCTTTGCACGGTGGTTATCAGTATTCTCATTATGTATAAAAGAGATGGGAAATCGATATATGACGGAATGATCTATTTTATGACCAATATTACGGCGATGTCATTTTTTCTCTTCGGTATCGCTTTTCTTTATCGGTCCCTGGGCGTCGTTGACTTGATCAGCCTTAAGATCCTCATTGCAGAGCAGGGATCAGCATCGAAACTGATTCTTCCCTACGCCTTCTTGATTACCGCTGTTTGCTTGAAATCCGCAGTCATGCCGCTTTTCAGCTGGTTACCCAAGGCCCACGGTACCCCCGGCGCACCGATCATTGTTTCGGCCGTGCTGTCCGGATTATATGTTAAGTGCGGTATTTACCTGTTTTATCGGATCCAGGACATCTTTTACCCGGTGATTGATACGCGTTTGATTTTCTTGATCATGGGACTGGCAACCGCCTTAATTGGTATCGTACTGGCCGTCGCACAGAAAGATTTAAAGCTGATACTTGCTTATCATACGGTATCCCAGATTGGCCTGATCATGATCGGAATGAATTTAAGTGAAGCGTATTCCCGATACGGAGCACTTTACCACATTATTAACCATGCTTTTTTCAAAGCAACGCTTTTTCTAACGGCCGGCATAATTATCGACCGTTATAAGACCCGCCAAACGGATCGGATCAGGGGAGTGTTCCGCGAGATGCCAGGAGTTGCGACCGCAACCGTTCTCGCGGTCTTGGGAATAACCGGCGCGCCGCTTTTTAACGGCAGCATATCCAAGTATTGGATTGGGCATGGAGTCGGATCCGCTTGGGTCGAATATGCTTTATTGCTAATCAATCTCGGAACGATTATATCCTTTGTAAAATACAGCGATATGCTATGGAGAAAGCCGGATACGAATGCCCCGGAATATAATAAGCAGGTGCGGAAAACTTTGTCTCCGAAGACGATTGTCGTAATGATTATGGGCGTAATCTGTCTTTTGGGCGGAATATTCAGCGAAGCGATTACCCGGACCATCTTTAACACAAATTTACCGGTGGAATTGAGTGGGTATATCAGCAAAGCAGGAATTTATTTCATGTCGCTAATAACCGGAATAATCATCTATTATGCAATCGTAAAGCACCGGCCATACCTGCATCTGTTGCGACGATTTGAACTGTCGTTCAACGGAGTCTGTATAGCAATCGGAGTATTTTTTGCCGGAATAACCATTGTTCTGACGATTATGTACCGCTAATCCAAAGTAGTCACTTGCATTATTCGACACGATCCAAATCGTTCATCCAGGCGTCGACGTTAGAATCGCTCGGCATACGCCAGTCGGCTCTCGGGGAAAGGCAGACGGATCCGACCTTCGGCCCGTCCGGCATGCATGAGCGCTTGAACTGCTGTGAGAAGAACCGCTTCAGGAAAACCTTCATCCAGCGAATAATTACTTCGCGTTCATAGTCGCCGCCGAAGGCGAGCTGAGCCATGAATACGACCTTGCGCGGCGAAAAGCCGTAGCGAATGATATAGTACAGGAAAAAGTCATGCAGCTCATACGGCCCGATGATGTCCTCGGTAATCTGCGTAATCCGGTTATTCTCGTGCGGCAGGAGCTCCGGACTGGGCGGGGTATCCAGAATATCCGCCAAAAGCCGGTTCGCCTCGGTATCCTCACCGGAGATCATGTATCGGATGAGGCTTCGAATCAAAGTCTTGGGAACCGAAGAATTAACGGCGTACATCGACATGTGGTCCCCGTTATAGGTAGACCAGCCGATTGCGATTTCCGATAGATCTCCCGTGCCGATGACCAATCCGCTGACCTTATTAGCGATATCCATAAGAATCTGGGTCCGCTCGCGTGCCTGGGCATTCTCATACGTGGTGTCTTTTAGCTCGGGATTCTGTCCGATGTCCGAAAAATGCTGTAACACCGCCGCCTTGATATCGATCTCGAGTAAATCCGTTTCGAATGTCTTAGTCAGTCGAATTGCATTATTTAAGGTTCGATCCGTCGTTCCGAAGCCGGGCATGGTTACCGCATGGATGCCGGTAAGCGGAAGAGACATCATATTAAAGGCGCGAACCGTGACGAGAAAGGCGAGTGTCGAATCGAGCCCGCCTGATAGTCCGATTACCGCATCCCGCATACCGGTATGGGTGAGTCTTCTGGCAAGACCCGATGCTTGAATCGAGAGAATGGTCTCACAACGGTTCTTAAGCTCGGCATCTTCCGCAGGCACAAACGGGTAACGCGGTATATTGCGGTTCACCTGGATCAAGCGATAGGGAAGATCGAATTCGATCGTCCGGTAACCCGAATCGGCCGTATCGGCCGCCGCCGGAAAGGTCGATTGTCGAATACGATCTTGAATCAGCATATCCAAGTCGATATCCCGAGCGATGATATCCTCTGAAAATAAAGGCGTTTCACCCAGAATCACACCGTTTTCAGCGATGATATTGTGTCCGGAAAAGACCATATCCGTCGTCGATTCACCGAAGCCTGCATCCGCATAAACATACGCGCAAATCGAACGAGCCGACTGGACGCGAAGAAGACTTCTTCTATAGTCTGCCTTTGTTACCAGCTCGTCGCTGGCCGAAAGATTCAAAATCACCGTTGCTCCGTTCACTGCATGGGCGGAGGAGGGAGGGCACGGAACGAACAGATCCTCGCAGATTTCAATGGCGACACGCAAATAGGGAATGCTTCGGCATACAAAAATCTGCTCGGTTCCGAACGGATAGGTTTGCCCTTTAAAAGTGACACTACCACCCGACGGCCCGCTCGAAAAGTGTCTGCGCTCATAATACTCTCCGAAATTCGGAAGATTTCTCTTGGGAACAAAGCCGAGGATCGATCCCCGGCAAACGACCGCAGCGCAGTTATAAAGCTTCGATCCGACCATCAGCGGGAGGCCGACGGCAAACAGCACGGGATAATCTCTGGTCTTTTCAACCAGAGCGCACAGGGCATCCTCTGCCATAGCCCTCAGATGGTGTTGCCCGAAAAGGTCCCCGCATGTATACCCGGTGATGCAAAGCTCCGGGAAAACCGCCACAGAAGCGCCGAGCTCGTCTGCTCTCGCCACACAAGACGCAAGCTCCGTTGCGTTGGCAAGAGGATTGGATAGGGATAGTGCGGGTGTGCACGCGCACACGCGGATAAAACCGTATTCCATGAAAAACTCCTCCCCAATGAAGGCGGTCCGGTTAACCCTGATGCTTCAGTCTGTAATCAGACCCCGATGGATCGGTCCCGGTTGATAAATATTATACAACATTTAGGCAAACGGGACACGCTCGATGAGCGTTTCGATTGTGATATAATCCTCTTATTAAGCGAGACTATAGGTGTATACGTGTTCATCAAGCGATCCAGCGCAATTAAATGGGTTTTCGACCTTCGAACCGATCGGTTGATTCTGGCGGTCCTGTCTCCGCCTTCCGCCGAGGCCGTCGCCGCATATCTTAAGAGGAACCGTTCTTTTCACGGGCCGTACCATCAGTTGCATGACGACTCGTACTACACTCCGTTTATCCAGAAGCAATATCTCCGCTCCGACATGAACGGTTATTTTGACAGGACGCAGTGCGGCTTCTGGATTATCAAGAAGTCAGAACCCGATCGGGTGATCGGCAGGCTTGCTTTCTCGGGAATCATCCGGGGCGCACTACAGTCGTGCCTGATGGGGTACCATCTGGACAGGGACGAAGTCGGCAAGGGGTATATGACCGAGGCGGTTATGAGCGCTTGCGGATACATGTTTTCCGAGTGGAAACTGCATCGCGTACAGGCGGATATCATGCCCGGAAACGAACGCTCCATTCACACGATTGAGCGCTGCGGGTTTGTTCGGCAGGGCCTTTTCCCTAAATACATGGCGATCAACGGACAGTGGATGGATCATGTTACGTATGCGCGCATCAACGAGGATTATTTCAATCCCGAGATAATCCGGTAACGATTTTGAATTTAGGGTATGAGTTTTTGTAAAATGGCGCTATAATATGTATGATTGATTTGATGAAACGGCAACAGACGATGAGTCTGCCTTCAAAGGAGCGTGTGTTTATGTCCATCAACGTAATGAAAAGAGTTGCTGTTGCAATCATTGCCATCGGGTTGTTTTTCTCCTTGGCTGCCTGTGGCAATGCGGATGACAATCGACCGGTGACGAAGACCTCCTCGACGACGACAAATTCCACATCGATTCCGATTGAGACAATCCCGGAAACGACTTTATATGTCTTTATGGCTCCGATGAAGGCCAATGACCAGGCGGTTACATGGCAGGAGCAAGCCCTTCCCAGTGCCATTATTAAGAAAGTCAAGATCACTGCGGATTTTCTTCGAGTTCGCAAAGGCCCCGGAACAGAATACGAGCAAGTCGCCGCCTTAACGAAGGATATGCAGGTGATTGTCGTCTCCAAGACTGCAAACGGCTGGTATAAGCTCGATAGCGGCTATTATGTTTCCGGAGAATATCTGGCTGATTCGTAATCCTTGAACGTATTCGTTGAACGAGCGCACGGGCACGCACCGTGCGCTTTTTATTGGATTTGTTCGGTATCGCGCACTATGGACAAGAATGACGGGGTGTTGTATTATATCAAGGCGAGTTTTCTCGACTGCAATATGCGGGTGTAGTTCAATGGTAGAACTTCAGCCTTCCAAGCTGACCACGTGGGTTCGATCCCCATCACCCGCTCCAACTCAATGGCGGTCTTATGGCCGCCATTGACATCTTGGGTCTATAGCTCAGTTGGATAGAGCAACAGCCTTCTAAGCTGTGGGTCGGAGGTTCGAGTCCTCCTAGGCTCGCCAAGAGTCGAAAAGGACATTTTCCGGCGTCAAACAGGTCCTCGAACCGCTTAGCGGTTCTGCGGAACTCCGGCGGAAAATGTCCTTTTCTCCTTGCGAACAGCGGTCAGGGGGGCCGGAGCACGAATGGCCGCAGGCTTCGAACCGTATAACGGTTCCATGAATATACGTTCTCAATCACTACTCATGATTTGCGGCTATTTTCGAGAAAAATGAAACAATAATGTTAACTTGCCAAAACGCCTTTTCGGAAGGAATGTGTTACGCTATTTATGGGCTTCCTTTCCGGAGCTTGTTTCGGATTATGACGGCATAGGGAGGACATTCATGCCAAAGAAAGCGGTTTACGACAACGAGAGCATTACTTCGCTTAAGGGCGCGGATCGGGTTCGCAAACGTCCCGGAGTTATATTCGGTTCGGACGGGCTCGAGGGATGCGAGCATTCTTTTTTTGAGATTCTGTCTAATTCGATCGACGAAGCCCGGGAGGGACACGGTGACCGGATTGAGGTGGTTCGATTTGCGGACGGATCCATTCAGATCGAGGACTTCGGGCGAGGGATTCCTTTAGACTTTAACGCCAAAGAAGGCCGGTTCAACTGGGAGTTGGTTTACTGCGAGCTATACGCAGGCGGCAAATACAATAACGATACCGGTGAGAATTATGAATTCAGCCTCGGGCTCAACGGACTGGGTGCCTGCGCGACGCAGTACGCATCCGAGTATTTCGATGTCACCGTTTTTCGTGACGGCCACAGATACTCTCTGCATTTCGAAAAGGGCGAGGTTGCCGGGGAACTTCTAAAGGAGCCGACTCGTTATAAGCGTACCGGTACGATTCAGAAGTGGAAGCCCGACAGAGCGGTTTTTACCGAGAATATCATTCCGCTTGAGACATTTAAGACCATCATTAAGCGGCAGGCTGTCGTCAACAGCGGCGTGACCTTTAACTTAAAGGACGAGGAGAGCGGAGAAACATTTTCATTCTGCTATCCGGAAGGAATCATGGGATATGTGGCGGAATTAGGCGGAGAGACGGCGCTTACGGCACCTTATTCGTTCGACGGAGTCGGAAAAGGAAAGGACCGCGACGATAAGCCGGAGTACAAAGTTCGCGCCCGGATCGCCTTCTCGTTTAATAACGAGGTCAATGTTCTGGAGTATTACCACAACTCCAGCTTCTTAGAGCATGGCGGAGCGCCGGACAAAGCGGTTCGCAATGCATTTACATCCGAGATTGACCGGCAAATTCGACTGCGCGATAAATATAAGAACGGCGAAAGCAAGATTACATTCCAGGATATTATGGACAGCCTGGTTTTGATGACGAGTTCCTTTTCGACACAAACGAGCTATGAGAATCAGACAAAGAAGGCCATCAGCAACAGGTTTATCCAAGATTTTATGAGCGAACTCATCCGCGATCGGCTTGATATCTGGTTCATCGAAAACAAACCGGTTGCGGACCGTGTCATCGAGCAGCTCCTCATCAACAAGAGAAGTCGCGAGAACGCCGAAAAGACGCGCCTTAACGTCAAGAAGAAGCTGATGGGGTCCATTGATATCGGCAATCGCGTTAAGAAATTTGTCGACTGCAGGACTCGGGAAAATGCACAGAGGGAGCTCTACATCGTGGAGGGCGATTCTGCGCTCGGTGCATGCAAGATGGGCAGGGACGCCGAATTTCAGGCGATTATGCCGGTAAGAGGAAAGATATTAAATTGCCTTAAGTCCGACTACGCGGTCATTTTCAAGAGCGAAATTATTGTCGATTTATTAAAGGTTCTCGGGTGCGGCGTTGAGATTAAGACCAAGCATAACAAGGACCTTTCATCTTTTGACCTGAATTCGCTGCGATGGAATAGGATTATCATATGTACCGATGCGGATGTCGACGGCTTCCAGATTCGAACTCTGATTTTGGCGATGCTCTATCGCTTAACTCCGACGCTCATCGAGGAGGGAAAGGTCTTTATCGCGGAATCTCCGCTTTTCGAGATCACATATCGCGATCGAAAGGGTGAGAAGACTCATTTTGCCTATGATGAACGCGAAAAATCGGATATTCTGCGCATGTATCCTCCGGATTCCTGCACGATTCAGCGATCGAAGGGATTGGGTGAGAACGAACCGGAGATGATGTGGGAGACGACGATGAACCCGGTCACAAGGCACCTGATCAAGGTGCTTCCGGACGAAGCAAACAAGACGGACGCGGTTTTTGATCTTCTTCTCGGAGATAATCTCCAGGGCAGAAAGACCCACATTGAGCAGAACGGACATCTGTATCTGGATCAGTTGGACATCGGATAGAAAAGAATGGTTACAGCCGATATCGACATAAACAGCATAATGTTTTTCGGGAGTAGAATATGAAAAAAAGAGGAAAAGAGCCTTCCGGTGAGCCGGGAATACGACCATCGCTTAAGGAGCAGCTTCGAAGTGAACCGGTTCTTCAGCAGCCGGTTCAAAATCAACTGATTACAGATACGCTTGAGCAGAATTATATGCCGTATGCGATGAGCGTAATCGTCTCCCGAGCCATTCCGGAGATTGACGGATTCAAGCCATCGCACCGGAAGCTGCTCTACACGATGTATAAGATGGGTCTTCTTACCGGCAACCGAACCAAGTCGGCCAACGTCGTCGGCCAGACGATGAAGCTGAATCCTCACGGAGATATGGCAATCTATGAGACGATGGTTCGGCTGACGCGAGGAAACGGGTCTCTTTTACATCCGTACGTCGATTCAAAGGGTAATTTCGGCCGCCAGTATTCGCGCGACATGCAATTTGCCGCATCCAGATACACCGAGGTTCGTCTCGATAAGATTTGTGATGAATTATTCCGCGGCCTGGATAAAGATGCCGTTGATTTCATGGACAATTATGATGGAACCATGAAGGAACCGTGCCTTCTTCCGGCAACGTTTCCAACGATTCTTGTCAATAGCAATCAGGGCATCGCGGTTGGCATGGCCTCCAATATTTGTTCATTTAACCTGTCGGAGGTGTGCCGCGCTACGATCGCATTTATGAAGGATTCGGCCGTCGATTTGATGGAAATTATGCCCGCCCCGGATTTTCCGGGCGGTGGGATTATTTTATATGATGAAGAGGCGATGCGGCAGGTTTTTGAGATAGGCAGAGGGCCGATTCGCGTTCGCTCCAAGTATCAGATCGACCGCAAGAATAATCTGATCGAGATTGTCGAGATTCCTTATTCCACTACGGCAGAGGCGATTATCGACGAAATTACCGAGTTGGTCCGCACCGGAAAAATCAAGGAAATATCGGACATCCGGGACGAGACCGACTTGGACGGACTGAAGATCAGCATCGAATGTAAGCGGGGAACAGATCCGGCGGCGCTGATGACCAAGCTTTTCCGCTTCACTAAGTTGGAGGATACTTTTTCCTGTAACTTCAATGTGTTGATTAACGGGATGCCCAGGGTTCTCGGTGTTCGGGCGCTTCTGACCGAATGGTTGGCGTGGAGGCGCGCGTGTCAGAAGAGGGAGCTGTTATTCGATCTGCAGAAAAAGCAGAACCGCTTGCATTTATTAGATGGATTGGCCAAGATACTTCTTGACATTGATAAGGCAATTGCGATTATCCGGAATACCGAGCTCGAGGTCGACGTTATCCCGAACCTGGTTCATGGTTTTGATATCGATACGCTTCAGGCTGAATATGTCGCGGAAATCAAGCTTCGAAATATAAACCGCCAGTATATCCTGAACCGGACTTCGGACCGGGACCAACTGATTAACGAGATTAAGGACCTGGAGGACATATTAAGTAAGCCCAAGCGTCTGGACGCCTTGATTATCTCCACGCTTGAGAATGTCGCCAAGCGTTTCGGTAAGGAGCGTAGAAGCGAACTGTTAAGAGCCGAGCAAGCGATGACGTTTACCGACGATAATATGATCGAGGACTACCGGCTGAAGCTTTTTCTTACCGAGCACGGATACATCAAGAAGCTCCCGCTTACGTCGCTTCGAAGCGCGGGCGAGCTCAAGACCAAGGAAGAAGACCGAATAATCATTGAGGCCGAGGGGAAGAATAAGAGCGAGGTGCTGTTTTTCTCGAGTGCCTGCTGTGTGTACAAGATGCGGATTCATGAACTTTCTGACACCAAGCCCTCCGAGCTCGGTACCTATCTTCCGAATGTGCTCAACAGTGAATCCGGAGAGCGCATTCTCTTCATGCTGATTACCGATGATTATGCAGGGGAAATTCTTTTTGCATATGAGAACGGTAAGATGTCCCGGATTCCGCTCATCGCCTATGAGACCAAACAGAACCGGAAAAAATTGATTCATGCTTGCTACGAGGGATCGCCGATTGTCAGTATCCAATATCTGACCGAGCCGGAAGACTTCGCGGCTTTTTCCACCCTGCGGAAAGCGATTGTTTTCTCGAGCACACTGATTCCGGTTAAGGCTACACGCAATTCCCAGGGTGTTCAGGTTCTCGTCTCCAAGAAGGGCAGTCGAATGACCTCGGTGATGCGTCTGCCTGAAGTCGGTTTTACCGACCCGGAATACTATCGTATTCGCAAAACGCCTGCAATCGGTTATTATTTGAAGGAAGAGACGCTTCAGAACCGACAGATGTCCTTGGGAGAGTGCTAGCTTGACCGCAGTTTTCGGAATCGATAAACGAATCGAAAGACCATTGTCTCAGAAAAAGTGGACGATTATTGTCGTATGCCTTGTGATTCTTGCACTTTACGCCGCTGTTATCGGCTCGATATACAACAGCAATACGAGATTGTCCGATGTGCTTCCGGCTTTTCGCGAGGCTTTGGAAGACCGGGATTACGGAAGAGCGCTCGGGTTATATAGAGATATTCACTCTCGAATTGTTCGCGTGGCGCCGGACGATCTGGATTCGGTATCCAAGGAGAGGCAAATTCTCTTTTCCATGGAAGGTATCGTGGATGAGCGCGTTCGTTTGATTGAGGATCAGATCCGTTATCAGCGTTATATGCCGGGGAACGATGATCGCGCTTTTCTGGAACAAATGAAGGAAATGACCGGGGCGTCGCTTTCACAGTGGCTGAGTAATCTGGCGGAAGAATTCTTACTTGGTACCATTGAGAAACCAACTCTCCAGTACATTTTCGATCAGATTGGCGATTATTCCAATATTGAATCGTTTGCGACTCCGCTTCGCAAGGAAATCGACAGCATCGAAATTGCCAGGGGAGATATTCAGGAGGCGGAGCGTTTGTTTTCCGAAGGAGATTATATTCCCGCGGCAAATAAATACAAATATGTTATGGACGTCTCAGAGGGGTTTGTTTTTGCATATGCGGACCGGAGATTAACAGAACTAAAAGCGATAATGTATGAACCGATGATGGAGCAGTGTGACCGGCTTTTGTCGAATTACCGGTATTATTCTGCGGAGGAGATCCTTTCCGATATGGCACGTATCTTCCCGGATGATCAGAAGGTTCAAGCCAAGCTTCTGGAGGCGACAACGAACACTGTGCTTGTCGAAGAGTACAAAGGGCAGATTGAGGTATTATGCGTTAAACCGCTGATTGCCGATACCGAATTGGCTTTTTCTGCAACTGCCGGATCGACGGCGGACTCCTTCTATCTGACGGCCGAGGAATTCAAGGCCATACTGAAATCCCTTTACGATCTGAACTATATCCTTTTTGATGTGCACTCCATGGTCGATATGAGTAATGATAATTTTCTTCTGGACAAAACAGTCCTGCTGCCAAAAGGCAAGAAACCCCTGGTCATCATCGTGGAGAACGTTAATTACACGGCGTATCTGCTCGGGAAAGGATTCTGTTCGAAGCTCGTTTTCAATGACCAGGGCCAGATATGCGGCGAATACCTGAATGCTTCCGGGCAGAAGGTGGTCAGCCGATCTTCCGAGGCAATCGGAATCCTTGACGCATTTGTTGAGGCTTATCCGGCTTTTTCCTTTAACGGTACAAAGGGAATCATTTCTCTTTCCGGCTATGAGACGGTTTTCGGATATATAACCAATGCCGATCAGATTGACGACCGTAATGCCGCGCTTTCAGCAAGTGGAATGGCGCAGGAAAGTCCGACGGAGGATGATATCGAACAGAACCGCACTAAGGTCATCGAGATGGTCACAAAGCTCAAGGATACCGGCTGGACTTTTGCTTCCTCGACGTACGGTTTTATCAACGCGAACGACAGCTCAATGGAAATCATCCGGAACGACACCGAGAAATGGCTGAATCAAGTCGCTCCGCTGACAGGAGACGTAGATATGCTGGTTTATCCGAATGGCAATTTCATTAAAGGTTCGGACCCCCGTTGCGTATATTTGAAGAACCTCGGCTTTCGAATTTTCTTTGGGGTCGGGCCGAATCCATATTATGTCTTCGGAGATAATTACCTTTACTTTGACCGGGCGATGCTAAACGGTGACACGCTGAGGAACACGAATTATTCGCGTCTGTTTACCGTAGCGGATATCTATGATGACACACGAAAAAGGAAGCTGGACAGCTGACGAAGTATAACGGCAATTCCACCGCGTTTCTTTCATCTTTTTTCACATTTGTGTTATTGTATAAGACGAACCGCTTTTTTTCGTGAGGCATGAAACCGTGAAAAAAGTCACCGAAGAATTTTTTTGTTCAGTAAGGATAACGACGCGTACATTCACTTTGCGTATAGCGGTGATCATTGTACTTGTCGCTTCGTTTTTTCTGTCATCCTGTTCTTCTTCAATGGATCTGTCGAATATCGGCGAGGCAATTGAGAAGAGCTTATCCGGCCTGCTTACGCCCTCGGGCGCAGGCTTCGGCGGTCTTAGGCCTCCGGAAGGTCAGGAAGCGCACGAAATCGGCAGCAGCCAAGACCTGTTCTTTGTTCTTCAGGACTCCCTGTACTCCTTTTCTCCGGATGTATACATTCAAGTTGAAGAGTATCCGATGTTTTCGCGATATTGGGATGAGCTGACCGTAGCCGGTGCGTTGCATTCCGCCTTTCAGGTCGGGCAAGTTCAGATTGAATACGATAACAGATCCCCCTGTACCATTCGCCTTAATTTTACGTATAACCATTGCGGAAACGTGATTGGTGAATATTTACGGTCGGAAAATCCGTCCTTTTCCGTGGCAGAGGAGATTGAATTATATAAATTAATTCTTGAAGTCCGCGAACTTTGCATCCGCGAGGAAATGAACGACTATGAGAAGGTCATCGCCGTGCACGACTACCTGGTTGTGCATTCCATTTATACCGAGGGAGAGGATACGGATTATCTTGCGACGGCTCTAAGCATTCTGCGTGACGGACAGGGGCAGTGCCAGGGCTATTCCGAGGCGTTCGCGGCCATTATGATTTTGTCGGGTATCGAGACTCGCGTTGTATCGGGAAAGGCGTTTGACGCTCAAATGAATTTTGTACCTCATGCATGGAATCAGGTGAAAATCGACGGCGTATGGTATCATGTGGATGTAACTTGGGATGATCCGATTCCGGATACGGGGGGGGACGCATTACATACATACCTGTGCCGATCAGACGATTTTCTCAGGAAGGATCATCTCTGGTCCGAGTATTTCCCGGAATGCCCCTCGGACAATCCGCTGCTTGGATAAACTGCCTCTGCAATCGTTTTATGGACGAACTTCATAATCAATAATATAATGAGCAGAAGAAATCGTTCTTCGGGAGGGAAATATGGTTGCTAAAAAAAACACGTTAGACAATCTGATTGCCAATGATGAAATTCTGTGGAAGGATCGCAAGCGTTATCTGGGTTTACCGATATCCTTTACAGTCTACAGTTTTGACGCTAACCGCCTCTATGTCAAAAAGGGTCTGTTTAATACAACCATTGATGAAATGCTCTTATATCGCGTGTTGGATATCAAGCTGTCAAGAACCTTCGGGCAGAAGATATTCGGAGTCGGATCGGTTATTCTTGTAACCGCGGACAAGACGCACAATAACATTGAGCTGAGGAATATTAAGAAATCGGATCGTACCCGCAAAGCCCTGAGCGCAATCGTCGAAAAGGAAAGAGACGAAAAGAGAATTCTCGGCAAGGAAATGTTCGGCGCATCGGGTGGAGACAGATTGGACTTTTTTGTGGACGACACTGGAGACGGGAACAATTCTTAATTTTCGGGCAGAATGGCTGCTTGACGGTGTGGGGGTTTTTGCTTAATCGTGGAAACAAGGCTGGATCGATATGACGGAGCCCGTACCAAAAAGATTGCCCAACTGAAGCATTTAATTGCAGAGTCGGAGCGAATCGTCTTTCTCGGCGGTGCCGGAGTGTCGACAGAAAGCGGAATTCCCGATTTTCGCAGCGGACAGGGCATCTTCAATCAAGACAGCGGCCTTGAGTATCGACCGGTGGATATCGTCAGCCATTCCTTTTTTTCCAAGCATCCGGAAGAGTTTTATGATTTCTACCGGAGAAAGCTGTGTTACCCTGACGCGAAGCCGAACAAGGCCCACAAGGCTTTGGTTCGCTTGGAGAAAAGGGGCAAGTTGCTTGCCGTAATCACACAAAATGTTGACAACTTGCATCAGCTTGCGGGCAGTAAGAAGACCATTGAGCTCCACGGGTCGGTATGCCGCAATTATTGCCTGTCCTGCGGCACCACCTTTTCGCTTCAATTCATGTTGAGTACGACCGGAATTCCGAAATGCAGCGAGTGCGGCGGGATGGTTCGACCGGACGTTATTCTGTATGAGGAGCATTTGGATCATAACAATATCGACCGCGCGATTTCCGCTATCGAAAAGGCCGACCTCATGATCATCGGCGGAACCTCCTTAACGGTGTATCCGGCCGCTACCTTTGCTCAGTTTCTTCCGCACGATCGGGTTATTATCATCAACAAAAGCTCCACTTATCTGGATCTTCAGGCTATGCTGACAATTCATGACAACATTGGGGACATCTTGGACGAGACGATACCCAAGCGTGTAAGAAAGTCCCCCGTAATCCCGGAAACGATAATCGAATCGATGCCCACGGAGGCTGAGCTTTGATGCTGAATAACGAAAATCGCGAGCGCTTGTTTCTCGAAAGAGAGATTGAGCTCACCGCAGCCGTGGACCGGCTTAATCGCCGGTCCTTTCGATTGAGCACCTTACGCATGGCAATTTTTCTTGTTGCGATTGCTTCTATTGTGACGTATTTTGCTATCTATCGGCATGTTGCGCTCATGATCTTCGGGTTGTCTTGCCTGATTGCCTTACTTTCGGTTGTCGCTTATCACAGCGGAATCAGAAAGCGGCTCTCTTATCATTTGCACCTCCAAACCGTTCACGGTGAATATCGCGCCAGAGTCGATCATTCGTTTGACTCTCTTCAAGACGACGGAAAGGAGTTTACCGATGGTGACCACGACTATTCAGCCGACTTAGACCTGTTTGGCCACGGCTCACTTTTTCATCTGCTCAACACAGCGGAGACATTTTTCGGCAGAATAAAACTGAAGGAGTTGTTTCTTGCATCCGCCGATCCGAAGCTTTCCCCGCAGGCGATTATACGTCGCCAGGAGGCGGTTTCCGAACTTTTCGAAAATCCTTGGTTACTGCAGGACTTCCAAGCGAAGGGACGCATGTTCTGTCGTCACAAGCACAGCCCGAAAGCTTTTCTCGAGTACGCTTCCGGGGAGGAGCCCGACGGCTGTGGCGTTGAGCTGCGCCACTTGGTGATTTATGCTTTTCTATCGACACTTTCGGTAGTATCGCTGGTGCTCTCGCTTTTTTCCGTAATCAACCTGTATCCGCTTTTTTATGCGATCCTTGTCATTTCGCTTCTGTTAACCGCTTCCCGTTATAACCGGTTCAAAAGCACCTTTGAATCGACCGAGGGACTGCACCGGGAGCTATACATGTACAAGGCACTGTTCGAATGGATCGAGGAAGCCGGTGTCAAGTCACCGCTCCTTTCAGACATACAGGCTTATATGACAGATAAGGAGAGTGTGCACGGGGGAAAGGCTTCCGTACAGCTTGCACGTTTGCATA
>CAYGIB010000023.1:0-15668 GCA_964349735.1 uncultured Oscillospiraceae bacterium
TTATTGAAACGGTGAATTTCATCGATAAATAGGACGGTTCTGCCGGAGGGATTCAGTATCGGACTTTTGGTATCGCTGATTATTTTTTTGATATCCGCGACGCCTGCAGTCACGGCATTGATTTTCTGAAAGCCGGATGCGGTCGTATGCGCAATCAATCGGGCCAGTGCTGTCTTCCCGGTTCCCGGAGGCCCGAAAAGAATAATAGACGACAAGCGGTCCGCTTCAATCATCCGGCGAAGCATCTTGCCCTTGCCAATGATATGCTCTTGACCGAAATACTCGTCGAGACTTCTCGGAGACATGCGATAAGCCAGCGGCTCTTTGTTCAGAGGATCAATCACAGTCCCTCCGTTAATACCCGGGATAGAGCGGGTATTTGCCGGTCAACGCGGCGACTCTTCCGATAATTCCCTCTTTGGCAGCTTCAAAACGAGTGAGCGTCAGAACAATCAAATCCGCGATTTCGGCCATATCCTTTGCATCCATTCCCCTGGTTGTTACCGCCGGAGTTCCGAAACGAACGCCACTGGTGATAAAGGGTTTCTCCGTATCAAAAGGAATCGCATTCTTATTGCAGGTGATGTTGACGTCGTCCAGGCGAAGCTGCAGCTCCTTCCCGGTGACGCCCGTTCCGCGAAGGTCCACAAGCATGAGATGATTATCGGTTCCGCCTGTTACCAGCTTCAGACCGTGAGACATAAGGCCATCGGCGAGCGCCTTTGCGTTCTTGATGATGTTCATCTGATAGGTGCGGAATTCGTCGGTCAATGCTTCTTTAAAGGCAATCGCTTTGGCGGCGATGATATGCATCAACGGTCCGCCCTGCTGACCCGGGAAAACCGCCGAGTCGATTGCTTTGGCATATTCGGCTTTGCACATAATAATACCTCCGCGCGGGCCGCGCAGAGTCTTGTGCGTGGTTGTTGTGACAAAATCGGCATAGGGAATCGGGTTGGGATGAAGGCCTGCGGCGACCAAACCTGCGATATGTGCCATGTCGACAAATAAATATGACCCGCAGGCATCCGCAATTTCTCTGAACCTCTTAAAGTCAATCAACCGGGGATACGCCGACGCACCCGCGACGATGACCTTGGGTTTAATCGTCATCGCCTGCTCGTACAGAAGATCATAGTCAATCAGGCACGTATCGGGGGATACCGTATAGAATTCGGAATGATAGGTCTTTCCGGAGACGTTCAGCTTCATACCGTGCGTCAGGTGACCACCATGAGAAAGATCCATACCCAGAATCGTGTCCCCGGGCTGACAAATGGCAAAATACACCGCCGTATTCGCTTGAGCACCGGAATGAGGCTGAACATTCACATGATCCGCCCCGAAAAGCTTCTTAGCTCGCTCAATCGCCAAATTCTCAGCGATATCAACAAATTCGCATCCGCCGTAATATCTTTTGCCCGGATAACCTTCTGCATATTTATTGGTAAGTGGGGAACCCGCTGCTTCAAGGACTGCCTCGCTCACGAAATTCTCCGAAGCGATCAGCTCGATGTTGTTTCGCTGTCGATTGATCTCCTGAGCCATTGCGTAATATACTTCCGGATCGTTCACCCGAATATGTTCGAACATCACTATTTCCTCCGTTTCTTTTCTATACTCAACCATAATACTGAATCACCGGGTCAAGGTAAAGAAACATACTACAATTGATACACCTGGTCGCGGCTTGGCGGATCCAATTTTACACTTTGACCGTCGCTTCCGATCATCAGAAATCCGCTCTCGGTAAATTCGCCGATTTGATTGCAGGAGATTTGCCGTGCGCTCAGTTCACGGATGACAAGCTCCGGATATGGGGTGGAAATCAGAAGTGATCCCGATGAAATTAACCGCAGAGGGTCGATGGACAGTGCGTCACAAATACTCTGGGTTGCCGGATGTACCGGAATCATGTCCGGGTGAACGGTTAATCCAATACCGGAAAACTCCGCCATCTCGTAAGCCGCTCCGAGAATGCCACCCTCTGTGGAATCATGCATCAGGTTCACGGCGGTTATGAATTTCTCCGCATCGAGCTCATATCCACTCTCTTCCGGCTGAAAACCGGCATCCCGGGAAACCGTTAGTTTGCCCAGGAGCGAACCTTCGGGAACAACACTGATGTTGCCGATAAAAGACCTGGCTTGATCGATAAATTCGGAGGGTATTTGCCCGGAAATTAGATCAGTATGATTCATGGCTATAATCCACGTACCCTCAATCGCGGCTGTCTTGGTCATCAGAAGCTTATCGCCGCGGCAGGCTTTTCCGGGTATGAACGGCGATTTTCGAGAAATTAATCCGAAAGCGGTTGAGGTGACGACATAGGTATTGACTGCTTCGGTTATCTCCGTGTGTCCGCCGACGATATCAACGCCCAGCTCCTGGGCCGCAGAAGAGGCTTGCTCAACGATGAAAACGATATCTTCCTTTGTTGCGTCAGCGGGGGCTAAAAGCACAACTAAAATACCGATTGGCTGGATGCCCGAGGCGGCGATGTCGTTACATGAAACATGAATTGCTAGCGTGCCGGACTGCATGCCGCCGGCGGTAATCGGATCGGATGAGGCAACGAGTATCTGGTCGCCAATATTAATCCACGCGCAATCGGCACCGATATTGGCACCGATTATCGTTCGATCGGATAATTGAGGTAGATGCGCAAAAACCAGCTCGCGCAACTCTTCATTGGTCAGCTTTCCGATTTCCACAGGTCTCCTCCGCAATCAAATGACAATGTGCTCAACCGATTCGAGTCCCTTTTGAACGAGTGAACCGATGTCCAGAGCCTGTTCCGCCTGGACGATATGATCTCTTTTCGGCCGTGTTTGAGGATGCTTAGCAACAAATATTGTGCAGCAATCCTCATACGGCAAAATGGAAGTCTCATAGGTGCCGATTTTGCGTGCGATCAGAGTGGTGAACTCCTTATCCGAGCCAATCAAAGGGCGAAAAATCGGCATTCCCGCCACCTCGTCCGTCAGAACGAGTGCTTCCAATGTCTGGCTTGCGACCTGCCCCAAGCTCTCCCCGGTAATCAACGCTTTACAATCGTATTGTAGCGCAATTGCCTCCGCGATGCGAATCATAATGCGCCGCATCGTGATGGTCAGCATATCCTGCGGACTGTTCTTGTAGAGCTCCAGTTGAACCTCGGTAAAATTCACAATATGCAGGTGGATGCTTCCCGAAAAGGAGCGGAGAATCTTGGCCAGTTGAATGACCTTTTCCTTGGCGCGGTCACTGGTATATGGGTGTGCGTGAAAATAAACCGCATCAAGCTTCATCCCGCGAGAGGCCATCATATAGCCGGCAACCGGACTGTCAATCCCTCCCGATAAGAGGAGCATCGCATTTCCGGAGGTTCCGACCGGAAGCCCTCGATGCCCGTAGATAACGCGACTGAATAAGTAAATGAATTCGCGAACCTCAATATAGAGAACAAAATCCGGCTCGTGAACGTCTACAGAGAGCTCCGGGAAGCGATCCAGTACTGCTTTACCTACCTCTGTGCAAATTTCCGGAGATTGCAGAGGAAATTGCTTATTTCCCCGCTTGGCCTCCACCTTGAAGCGATGATAACCGAATTCGGCGATTAGATCCGCTACAAAGTCAACGGAGATCGTTATTATATCGTCCATAGAACCGGAGAATTTCCGGGCCGGGCTTACCGAAACTAAGCCAAAAACTCGAGTTAAAGCCTCAATGACAGATTCTTCTGTCACAGGGTCACACAATAGATTTTCCGAGTCGCCTTTCTCCTCGATCCAGAGTCTCGACTGGCTTTGAAATACCGTAAAAGATCCGATATCGCTTAAAGCAAAGCGAATATTGGAAATCAGCTGATGCTCAAAGCGGCCGCGATTCAGTCCCTTGAGTGCGATTTCACCGATTCGGGCTAAAATCACTCGTTTAAAAGATAATTCTGACATAATCCTCTCACTTCAGCTGGTATTCTTTGGTAATCTGATCCAGTGCGGCGCATAGTTCGTGAATCTCTTTGACCGAAGTGAATCTCGAAAAACTGAATCGCACGGCATTGCGCGCATCCCGGTCTGCTATGCCCATTGCGGACAGCACATGGCTTTTCCTTTTCTTCTTGGACGTACAGGCAGAAACCGTCGATATGTATATCTCACGTGCTTCCAGCGCATGAAGCAGCGTTTCGGATTCTAATGAATGAAGCGCCGCATTTACAATGTACGGACTTGCCTGCTCCGGAGATAGAACAACTCCGCCCAGACAAGCCATTTTATCACAAAGAATCTTTTTACACTCAATCATTCTCGGCAGCGAATCGTCCATTTCCTCATAAGCATTGCGAAGCGCTAATGCAAAAGAACGAAGAAGCCAAGGGCTTTCTGTGCCGGCGCGAATTCCCCGCTGCTGGCCGCCGCCGGTAATAAGCGGAGACAGACGAATCCCCTTCCGCGCGAAAAGCAATCCGACACCCTTTACGCAATGAATTTTATGACCGGAGAAGGATGCCATATCAACACCCCATGTCCGCAAATCGATCGGTGCTTTGCCCAAAGTTTGCACACAGTCCAAGTGTATCGCCGTCTTAGGATTTTTTCGTTTGCGTGCGGCGGCGACTCGTCTAATCGGCAAAATCGATCCGGTTTCATTGTTTGTATGCGTCAGTGTAATCAGAGCGGTATCGTCGCGAATCGAGTTTTCTATAATCTCTAACTCCGGCTCTCCGTTATGAGTTATCGGGACATACGTGACCTCATATCCAAGCTTTTCGAGACGGGAGAGTGTTTCCAGAGAAGCCATGTGCTCCGCTCGGGTCGAAATGATGTGCTTACCGTTCCGGGGATTCCCGGTCAAGTAACCGACCAATGCCGTATTGATCGATTCGGTTCCGCCCGAAGTGGCAATCAGCTCGTCTCGGGATACCTTGAGTATTTGCGCAATATCGGAAAACGCCTCGATGTAACTTTGCTCGGAAAGTTGTCCGAGTCTGTGAAGAGAGCCCGGATTTCCGAAAAGAAGCGGGTCGGAAAGATCGCTGTGAATGAAGTCGACGACATCAGGCAAGGGCCGGGTCGTCGCTGCATTATCAAGGTAAATCAGATGCGCCTCCTAAACCTTTAATATCGGATGGTCGCCGACAAGATCGTCCTTTGATGCTTCAATAAGCGGATCAACGAATTCTTTCAGAAAGCGACTGACCTGCTCTGGACACCGTCCGATATAAATGGAAGGTTCCAGAAGCCCATCCAGCTCAGTACGATTCAAAGTAAAAGACCCGTCGGAAGCAATGCGGTCCAGCAGATCATTCGGTCTTCCGTAAGTCTTGACTTGAGCGGCAGCGTCCATCGAATGAATGCGAATTTTCTCGTGGAGTTCCTGCCGGTCGCCTCCCCGTTTCACCGCTTCCATGAGAATATTCTCAGTCGCCATAAAAGGGAGCTCCTCCATGATTCTCCGATGAATGACCTGTCGGTTGACACACAGTCCCGACGCGATGTTCTCGTATATCATCAGTATCGCGTCAATCGAAAGAAATGACTCGGAAATGCATAGGCGCTTGTTTGCGGAATCATCCAATGTACGCTCAAACCACTGGGCAGAAGCTGTCTGAGGGGGGTTCATCGATTGGGAAATGACGTAACGCGAAAGCGAAGCCATACGTTCACTGCGCATCGGATTTCTCTTATATGCCATGGCAGAGGATCCGATTTGGTCCTTTTCGAAAGGCTCCTCAACCTCCTTCAGATGTTGGAGAAGCCGGATGTCATTACTGAATTTCGCCGCGCTTTGAGCAATTGAGGAAAGAATCGATACAACTCTGGAGTCAATTTTTCGGGAGTAGGTCTGACCGCTTACAGGATATGTATTGCGCATACCCATCTTCTCAGCGATGCGTCGATCCAGTTCCTCCACTTTTTCGTGATTGCCGTCGAACAAACTGAGAAAACTTGCCTGCGTTCCGGTCGTTCCTTTACAGCCAAGCAGTTTCAAGCCCTCGTATACATAGTCAAGGTCCTCCACGTCAAATATGAGGTCCTGAATCCAAAGTGTTGCTCTCTTTCCGACCGTTACCAACTGTGCCGGTTGAAAATGGGTAAAACCTAATGTCGGCAAGGATTTATATTCGTCGGCAAATTTCCGAAGTGCGTCGATAATACGAATTAAGTGAGTGCGAATTAGTTCAAGAGCTGCACGCATAACAAATATGTCCGTATTGTCGCCTACATAACAGGAAGTGGCACCTAAATGAATAATCGGCTTGGCTTTCGGGCACTGGATGCCGTAGGCATGGACATGTGCCATGACGTCATGTCGCACTCTCTGTTCGGCCGCACGGGCTTCATCATAATTGATGTCGTCCGAAAAGCTCTTCATCTCTTCGATTTGCTCGGCCGTAATCGGTAATCCGAGTTCCATCTCGGTCTCGGCCAGCGCAATCCAAAGTCGCCGCCATGTCCGAAATTTATAATCCGGTGAAAACAGCTGCAGCATTTGCTCGCCGGCATAACGCGAGCTCAAAACATTCTCGTACGCATTATTCATATTCGCGCTCCGGTATTAAGCCTCCCGATGGGTTCCGGCTGATTATTGTGGGTTCCGTTACCAGGTCATCCATTACCGATTCATCAATTACTTTTTCAGCAATTGCTCAACCGATACCAGTTTAGCACATATTGCGAGAACGCGAGTTGCCGTCTCGATGTCTGGAAGTGACGGAAAAGTCGGAGCAATCCGGATATTGGAGTCGTCGGGATCCTTTCCGTAGGGGTATGTTGCTCCTGCGGGAGTCAGCGAAACGCCGGCAATCTTGGCGGCCTCGACGACTTTTTTAGCGGTACCCTTCATCAGGAAAAGGCTGATGAAATAACCGCCTTCGGGCTTGCACCAGGAAGCAATGCCCGTCGAATCCAGTTCTTCCCGAAGGATGGTGTCGACTGCTTCGAATTTCGGCCGGATGATATCGGCGTGCTTCTTCATAATCGAATCGAGCGTTTCTAAGTCGGGAATGTACCTTGCGTGGCGCAGTTGATTGAGCTTGTCCGGGCCGATAGTCCTAAGGGATAGCTGCTTCTTTACTCTGCTAATACTGTCGGTATTTGCCGCAATACAAGCGATGCCCGATCCGGCCAGTGTAATCTTGGATGTCGAAGCGAACACATAGAACCGGTTGGGATTACTGAATTTCTTAGAAAGCTCCAAAACATTCGGAATTCTGCGCCTGTGCTCAGGATACAGGTCGTGGATTGCGTAAGCATTGTCCCAGAAAACCCTGAAATCCTTCGCTGCCGTCTTCATAGACGCCATTCTCTTACAGACCTCATCGGAATACACAAGGCCGTCCGGGTTACTATACTGAGGAACACACCAAATGCCTTTAATGGAAGGGTCCGAAGCAACGAGTCTCTCGATCTCATCCATATCCGGGCCGTCCGATTTCATTGCAATTGGAATCATCTCGAATCCAAGGGTTTCGGTAATCGCAAAATGGCGGTCATAACCGGGAACCGGGCAAAGCCATTTACGCACAGTCTCGTTGGCCCAAGGGCGATCGGAGTCAATCTCTCCGAAAACCATTGCGCGCATCAACGTATCATACATCAGGGAAAGGCTCGCGTTATTCCCGATAACGATAAGATCCGGTTCAATTCCCGTAATCATCGAAAATAGACGCTTACACTCATCGATTCCGGTTGGTACGCCGTAATTTCTGCAGTCGGTCTTGTTTTCGGAAAAACAATTCTCGCCGTCAACGAGTCCGTGCAAATTATTCGCGATATCTAATTGTTTGGCGCAGGGTTTTCCGCGTGTCATGTCGAGCGAGAGCTTCATTGCGCAAACCTCATTATATTGAGCGGTGAGTTCGTCCTGTAATCGTAATAATGTCGAACGGTCTTCCTGATCCAATTGTTTCACTCGGAGGCCCTCCTTCTCGTTAAAAAGAAATTGCAAACGGTGTTGCTTGCATGATACCCGATTCCGCACGGAAACGGTTGCATTATTATAGATTATTTTGAAGTCAGAAGACAAGTACCTTGCAAGAATTCTCATCACGCAGTATAGAATCAGTACAGGGATTGAGCCCTTCCGGAAAACTCCGGGGTAGATGATAACATTGGGAAGGAAGATAAGTATTTTGAGAAGCAACCGAAAGAAGACCGGTTGCAATAACGGCGGCGAGGATCATTATCACTCTCCTATCATCCGGAGAGCCACTGCTGCCCACATTCGGACATTGCTGTCTTTATCCTTTAAGGCCTCAGTGAGAGGTTCTACAGCCCTTGCATCTTTTATATCCCCAAGAGCATTTGTTGCATTCAATCGAATACCGCTATCTTCGTCTTTTAAGGCCTTGATCAGAGGTTCAACAGCCCTTGCGTCTTTTATCCTCCCGAGAGCATATACCGCCCGATCTCGTACATTTTTCTCTCCAAACTCTAAAGCCACAATGAGTGGTTCTACAGCCGGTTTGCCGATCTCTCCAAGAGCATCCGCGGCATTCAATCGGACAAACCAATGTACATCATTTAAAACTCCGATCAGAGGCACTACAGCCCTTACATCCTTTATCCTCCCAAGAGCACAAGCGGCATATAGTCTAACATTTTTATCTTCATCCTTTAGTGCCTCAATCAAAGGTTCTACAGCGGGTTCGCCGATCTCTCCGAGAGACTCGATTGCTCTATTTCGGACATCGTTATCTTCATCCGAAAAGTCCTTAATCAAAGATTCTACATCCGGTTCGCTTATCTTCTCAAGCACCACCGTTGCCTGATCCCGGACATCGCCATTTTCATCCGATAAAGCCTTGATCGGAGTGTCTGCATCTGGTTCGCCGATCTTCTCAAGATCTTCTGTTGCCTCCCAAATCGCGATGGAGTCGCCCGCTTGAATAACCGCAATGCAGCTTCCATCGAGAGGAATCGCCGGAGAAAAGGCTTTCTCGAGTGTTTGCACATAGCACTGCTCCCTTACATCCCAGGCTTTTAAGCCATCATCGGTGTAAACCCAGGCTACCATCGAGCCGTTCGGGGCTGAGTATAGTGCTGCGATTCTATCTTCGGGCTTCCAGGCTGCAATCGGGTTGTCCGTGCCCACTTCCATTGCCACGGCGCCGGTTTCATTGTTGATAACGACTGCATATTGACAATCCTGAGACAGGTAAGTTTCGTATTGGTCGGGTTCGCCCTCCCGCGTTGAAAGGCAAGTCTGACTGACAATATCCCAGACTTTCAATGTCCAGTCTTTGCTCAACGAAACGATCCGGCTACTGTCTGGAGTAAAACCAATTGTGCGCCCATAGTCCGGATGGCTACCATGTAGGATTAACTCGCCGCTGGACAGATCCCATACAAAAACCTTCCAATTCATCCACATCGCGGCCGCCATTTTACCATCCGGTGAAATGGCCAGGCCAAGGGCAGGATAGTCTAAACTGATATCCAGGATCTTCTTTCCGCTGTCCACGTGGCGTATCTGGAGCAGATTTCCCTCGCTGCGGTAATCAGAAGCGGTGACCATAATCCCCAGATCGGGCCGGAATAAGATCTCGGCAGTGAGCGGGGGCAAGGGTACGAGCATATCCCGGATGAGCTTTTTCTCTTTGCGGTCAAAAACCTTTACATCAGCTTCACTACAATTTTTGCTGAAAGCGATATAAGTGACCAGACTCCCATCCGGTGTAATGAACAATCTCCTGCTGGGATGCTCGCAGTTTGGCAGTTTGTTTTCGTAGGCGATCACGCTGTCTGCGGGCAAGTTGAACGAGGCCGTGGTATGGTCGTAAAAGGCGAGGAGTTCAGGCCGGCTCGTTTTGTCTATGGCTTCCTGTCCCGCGGCAGCGGATTTGACCTTCGCTTCGGAGATTTCTGTTTCTGTTTTCAATATGTCCGGCGGGAGTTCATTCATCCATGTTCTGACCGTCTCCAAGGTCGACGCGTCGCCGAAATCCTCCAGCAAAGTAACCGCTTCGCGCCAGCATGTCAGAGCTTTTTCGTGTTCGCCAAGCTTGCGCCATACATCCCCATAGTTGCTCAGGTTGAAGGCAATTCCTTCTTTGTTATCCATTTTACGGTTCATATACAAGCTCACCTGGTAATAACCCGTGGCAAGGATTAAGCACGATCGTATTGGGTTTCCGCTGACATCCAGCCACTTGTGGTTGGTATATCCATCCCGAAAGACTGAACTGGCAGCGGCTTCACCAACGGATGTTCCGGGCCCGGATGGGATGAAAAAATATTTATTCAGGAGTTCCAACGATGCAAGATAGTCATCCGTCTTTTGGGATAAGCTGGTCAGGACGGCCTTTTCGATCAGTACCATTCCGATTAGGTTGATATCCTTTTCCGGGTTCGAAAGACGCTGGGCTACCTCCAGATAAAGAAGGGCAAGATCATAATTCGAGCGGCCGATGTGAGCCCTGCCTAACCGCAGGCAAATGCGCGGAATATCGATTGCTTTTTTATCGAGATAGCCGGCTAACGCATGGTGAAAAGCGGACCAGGCTTCATCCCAAATCCCTTTACTGTCAGCCAGCTGACCCATGCTATCAAACCATCCGGTTTCTGTCCGATAATCGTGATGAGGAAAACCTTTCTGTACGTACCATTGAAACGCCTGCTTGCGGTCCTGACTGTACAATCCCGGATAGGTGGAATGAATGGCATCGAGGGTGCTAATAAATTCAGAATGGGTTGATTCTAATGATACGTTTGAAGTTGATGTTGATACAGTGACCGGTTGGTGATTGCCTTCTTCTTTTTGCTTTGGCTGTTCGATTATCTTCCCTTTATCCGGGTCTGCTTTTGAGGAAATGTCACCTGCGGATGCTATTTGCTTGATACTTTCCGGCAAACGACGGCGCAAGATTGTCAGCAAACCGGCAAAAGTGATCCCTATTGCAGCGGCCAATCCCCAAAATAATCCGGATGTTGGTTCAGATAATTTATCTAAAGTGTATGGCATCCTTAAACTCTTCGAGACAATATTATAAACATGAGACGGAGAGGCAACAATAATCAAAATATTGCCTATGGAGACAAGACCAATCACGACGATTATAACAGCCAGTGCGACTAGCCCGTTCTTTTTGCCAATCAACACCTTGAATAGAAATAATGCAATCGATAAAATACCCAGGGATAACAATAGATATGGAAGAAAGCGAAAATCATCAAAATGATTCGAAGCCTCCCAGGCTGTATTTGTATCGGTTTTTCCACTTATTCGGAATGATATCCAGGGTAGTAATGTGAGTGCCGGCAAGACAATACCAGCTAACAAAATGAAAATCTCAATAAACCCGGGCTTTTTAGACTTTGTTTTATCAGCATGCGGTTCTTGAACAGCAGGTTTTTTAACGGTAGCGCGTGGTTTTTCTGTCACAGTATTTACTCTATCGGGTGTTTTCTTGGCAACCGAATTGGGAGTTACATGCTTCTGCGCAGCAGAACTGGGAGTTACATGCTTCTGCGCAGCAGAATTGGGAGTTACATGCCTCTGTGCTGAAGAAGAGACGACCGATTCAATGTTGTTGGATGGCGGTTTAGGATGACTGATATAGGTAGGAATATCAACAGCAGAACTGCCCAGGCAGATCCCGCATTTCGGACACGCAAAGACCACGTTTTCTTTCGCGCTTTTTTTAGCAGCTTTGGCAGCGCATGCTGTACAAAAGTTTTGCTGGCAATTTTGACAGCTCCTCGGTGACCGCATCATTCGGTCCATCATTACTTCCAGAGCCCCACCCCCCATGATGACCGCTCCTCCGGCGATACCCGGCATAACAGCTTCAAGGAATAACTCGGTTCCGCATTGGCTGCAAACTGGTTTCGTAATCATGTTTTTGCTCCTTAATCGTTTCTGCTCGCAATCAGGTTGAGAGACAAATGCCTCTGCAAGGAGAGTGTAGCATGGACGCGGATTTGAAATCGATCGGCTCATTTCCGCTGCAAATGTTTTACTGATTCGATGATATCCAGCTCCATCGATTCATCTTGTTATCACAATATCACCTTTTTTGTTAATGTGTATGGAATTTGGTTACAAGTTACAATCAGAAAGGTGTAATGCAGATATTAAATCGTTTTTGCTCCGGAGAAAATCGAACACAAGCAGCCAGAAAACATACATCGTAATCATGTAGTCCGAAATCTGCAATAAAGTACTTTGCGGTCGAATATACTCTCTTCTTCTTCATGGGACCGATAGAATCCTCGGGATCTCCGTAGTTGCCGCCCTTCTTCCTCAGTCGGACTTCAACTATATATATCGTATTATCCTTGAGAAAAACCAGATCCAGTTCTCCGAGTCGATTCACCGAATAATTCCGCGCAACCTCTCGAAAACCTTTGCGGGTCATCGCGATGCATACCGCCTCCTCGGCTTTTTTGCCGGCTTTTGCGGATTTAAAATGCTGGCTTTTTGATTCCATGTGTCCATTATTACGAAAAATCGGCTCAGAGCCTTGATATTTTTCGACAATTGGGTCGATAATCTCTGCGCAGAAACTTCTGGTAAAAAAACGATTCCCTGCAAATTACGAGTGATTCAACACATGTTATTCTACTCGTAGAAACTGCGAAGAAAGGTTTGTCGGTGAATTTCACAGGGGCCCATAGCACCCAACGCTTCATAATGCGCGCTTGTGCCGTATCCCTTATGTTTCGAAAAGCCGTACCCCGGATACTCCTCATCATACGTACACATAAGACGGTCTCTATATACCTTTGCCAATATGGAAGCTGCGGCAATCGAGTTGGAAACACCGTCTCCGTGAACAATCGGAAGACAGGGCATCGTTATCCCTGGAATCTTCACTGCATCCGAAAGCACAAAATCAGGTTGTACGGATAAACCTCGAATGCATTCGGACATTGCCTGTTTGGTCGCTTCCAAAATGTTGATCAAATCAATCTCGCGAGGTCCGATGCAGACGACGCAATACGAAACGGCATGTCGGACAATTTCATCGTATAGCTCTTCTCTACGCTTTACAGAAAGCTTTTTGGAATCGTCCAGTCCGAGAATGATATGTTTTCCGAGGATACAAGCCGCGGCAACAACAGGACCGGCCAGAGGCCCCCGACCTGCTTCATCCACTCCCGCAGTTCGCGAATATCCTTTATCGGCGGCTTCGCGTTCAAAACGGGAAAGCCGCTCATACCGCTCCTCATAAATTTCCGTTCGTTTCATGAAACTAATCTCCCGCAGAAGGAAAAGGTGCATGCTCCAATGTAATCTGTCCGATACGTCCGCTTCTGAAATCGTCGAAAAAGAGATGCGCAAAGCGGTCCTCGTCCACTCTGCTGCCGGACAAAATACATCCTTTGCCGCGAGCGGCTTGCAAAAAAGGCTCATAATATTCGCGCTGCAGGTAGTTGCCCGGTTCATAAGTAACACCGTAGCGTTTTTCAATCAACTCGGGGTACAGAGAGTGAATCAGAGACATGCCTTGAGAGGCAACGGAGACTAAGTCCGTAACCTCGGATCGGATCGCTCCGGTTACGGCAAGGCAAAGCTGATTTCGCGCGCTGCCCAAGCTCGGCCACAAGACTCCCGGCATATCCATCAGCTCCATCCCCGCCTCCGTTCTGGCCCATTGGAAATGGCGAGTAACGCCCGGCGTGTCACCGGTAACTGCAATTTTCCGGTTACAAAGGGAGTTTATCAGGGTCGATTTGCCTGAATTGGGGATTCCAACGACCATAGCGCGAATCGGACGTCCGATTCGACCCTTGTCTCTGGCTTTTTGAAGGATGGCTGCACACTTTTCTTCGGCGACGGCGCGAATCTGATTCAATCCTTTTCGATGAATTGAATCGATTGATATAGCGGGCGTTCCTTTGCCTCGAAAATATTCTTCCCACAAACGGTTCCAGTACGGATCCGATAAATCGGATTTGTTGAGCACAATGATTCGAAGCTTTCCTTCGGATATCTTTGCAAGCTCGGGATTCCGGCTCGACAAAGGAATCCGCGCATCGCACACCTCAATAACCACGTCGATGAGCTTCATGCGTTCCTTAAGCTCGTTTAGAGCTTTGCGCATGTGACCGGGAAACCAATTGATGCGATCCGCCATTGTGCCCACCTCCTTTATCATGATAACAAATAATCATAAAAAAACTGCCCGGTGCTCAAGAAATGCACCGGGCAGCTTAGAAAACCAAGTAAAATTATGTGCGTCTGGCCAGCTTTTCGGTAATCTTGGCCGCTTTACCGACACGACCACGAAGGTAATAGAGCTTGGCTCTTCTGATCTTACCTTTGCGAACGACCTCGATCCGGTCAATGTTCGGAGAATGAACAGGCAGGGTGCGCTCTACACCGACGCCGTACGATACTCTGCGAACCTTGATGGTCTCCGAAAGACCACTTCCCTTACGGGCAATTACATATCCCTCGAAAACCTGAATGCGCTCTCTTGCGCCTTCTTTGATTTTCAGATACATTTTTACAAAATCGCCGACATCCACTTCAGGGTAGCTGTTGCGAAGATTATCCTGTTCAACTGCTTTAATGATATCCATATTCGATCCTCCTATTCCGATAGATGTTCTTGCCGGTTCCCGACAGCGGACCATCCCATATAACCTTTAGGATTTTAACACAGCAAATCGAACTGCGCAAGCGTTCCGGATTAAGAATCATGGCCGGATCTTTGAATGAGGAATTCCCACTCCTCAGGCGTTAAGATTCGTTTCTCGAAAAGATCCTTGCGTTTCTTGTAGGTAACGTATATCCCCTCCATACGCCTCCACTTCTCGATTTCGGCGTGATTTCCATTGCGAAGAACTTCAGGAACAGTCAAGCCGTTCCATTCGTCGGGCTTTGTGAAATGAGGAGATTCGAGCATCCCGTTCATGTGTGATTCGTTCTCGTATACAGATGAATCCGGTAATACGCCCTGAATCATTCTTGCAACCGCATCGATGACAACGCATGCGGCTACCTCTCCACCGGTTAAAACATAGTCTCCGATTGAAATTTCTTCATCGACAACGGTATCAATGACACGTTGATCGATACCCTCATAATGACCGCACACGAAAACTAATTGATTATACCGACTCAACTCCATAACTTTATCTTGATTTAGAACAGTTCCTTTGGGCGAGAGATAGACGGTGTGAGGTTTCACACTGTCGCTCGATGTAACGGCCTTCCAGGCTCTGTAAACGGGTTCACAAGTTAAGAGCATTCCCTTCCCGCCACCGTATAAGGTGTCGTCCACTTTTCCGTGAATGTTGTCCGCGTAATCTCTTATATCGACGCAAACAAGTTCGAGAAGCCCTTTATTCATCGCTCGCCCGACGATGCTGGTTTCCATGAAATCAATAATTTGCTGAGGGAACAGGGTTAAAACCGTGAAAATCAATTCTTTTCTCCGATTCTTCTATGACTCGTAAATTTCATACAAGCCATCCGGCAAGCGGACGTAGATTTCGCGTCCATCAATATCGACTCGATAGACTACCTTCTTCAGAAATGGAATGAGGAGATCCTTTTTATCGTCTCGTTTGATGACAAATACATCCGCTCCGGCTTGTTGAAGCACTTCAGATACGATGCCGAGTGCTCCTTTTTCGTCATCCCTTACATTACATCCAACCAAATCAGCAATAAAGAAGCGATCTTCCGGAAGTGTCAACGCAAGGGATCTGGGAACCGATACATAATGACCA
>CAYGIB010000024.1:0-15592 GCA_964349735.1 uncultured Oscillospiraceae bacterium
GTCCTATTTTTCTCTTGACGGAGACGGGCGGTTCTGGGTGTTCTTTGTGGCGAGCGTGGTGCTTGCCATCGCTTGTTGGGTGGGTGCAAGAAAGTATGAATACACCGCATTCGCCATCGCTTTTTTGTGGTGTGTATCCGCCGCGGTGGTTTTCTTCTTGAGCGCTCTTCAGCTGCCCCGAGGAATCTTCATTCTCTTACTGTATGTGTACGCTTCTGTGCTCATTATCCTGGGCAATATGATCAGGAAAAGGCAGACCGGACAATTGCCCGTTTCGCTCGTTATGCAGAAGATGCCGCTTTTTTCGATCATAAATGCGCTCGCCATCGCGGCAATCGGATGCATAGCTTCGGATTACGACTGGCTATCCGGCGGTTCGGCGATTCTGTTGGCGCCTCTGTTTCTTTCGGATCTTTTTCGCGGCAAGAAAACCTACGTGGGCACGATTCCTTTTGCGCTTCTGCTGACACTGGGGCTGATGCGAATCAATACGAACGGTGAATATAAAAATTTAATCCTGCTGGCAGCTCTATCTGTCGCGATCATGGCATTTACCGCTTCGCTCCCTGTTTTTCCGAAGGACATGCGAAAGTGGCTCTCCTTCATCGTAATCATCATCTCCGGTGTCATTTACCTGAGCCAATTTCTCGAGCGATACATGGAGGATGACTGGACGGTCATGCAGTTATCGACGCTTCTTGTCTTGCTGCTGAGCTTCGTTTTTTTGGCATACAGAAACAAGGAGCGGTTTCTTTTCTACATCGCTCCGGTTCTCGCCGTAACAGCCATTTACATTGCCTCTTCGCTTCTTCGTGAATACATCCCCGCTGAAATCACGCTTTCCGTGCTTTCGGCGATTTTCTTCTTCGCATGCTATTTAGCTGACAGGAAGCTTAAATTTTCACCTGGAATTGTCGCGTCGGATGTCATTTTTTCATTTTGGTGCTTCGTGGGCGGCATCGTCGGCATCACGAGTCGAATTCTTTCATCCGACGACATGTCGGGACTCGATTTGCTCATTGCGCTTCTGCCGTTTATCATTCTTTTCCTGGTTCTGGTGGTCCTGATACGCGAAAAGAATCGGGGTTTCTCTTCCCATTATGCGGCGGCTTTCTTGCCTCTCGCTTTTTCCGTTTCCTGTGTTCCTGTGTTTTTATTTTTAAATTCGCACATGAATGGAACCTGGATATTGTTGCTCTTTTTCTTGACACTTGCCATCGGGAGCCTGTTTGCTTTCAAATATCGAAAAATTTCGAGTGTCGTCAACACGCTTCAGATTTCTGCCCTGGGGATTCTGATTATGACCGGTTTTGCGGATTTGACATACCTGCTATCTTCCGCCGACACCGTACTCAGTCCGGCATTCGCATGGATATTCACAGCATATTTGTTCGTGCGGACGATTTTGACAGCGCGAGAGAATTTGCCCGGCGTTTTTGAGGAGGAATCCCAAGAGACATGTCCGAAGAAAAAATCATCTGCGCTCCGGGATTTATCATTATTAACCGGACTCACCTTCTATACAACGCTCATTCTTTCCGCGCGCCGGTGGCTCTACTTGGATTCAGGATTCTTTGTTTACCTGTTCCCGGCGACCGCTGCGCTGATTCTCGCGGCGATCGTGCCGGTTAAGCGAATTTTCGGGCTAAAAGTTTCCGACGCGCTCCGGCACGTGGAACGAGTCGGATTGTATGGCCTGACCCTGTTTTCCGTTATCCTGCTGATTGATTTTTTTTCGGAGGACACCCCCGGCCTGATTGCTCTCGTCTATCTGTTCCCGGTCGCTTCGTTAATTCTTGTTTATCTGCGCGGGAACGCTTATTTTACGGCGTGGATCGAAATCCTGTTGCTTTATGTGGCCTCGATCCATCTGGTTCATCGAATTCTGGATTTCGATACCGAGTGGTCCGGCATTGTGGTTTTCTCGATTATGTTCTTCCTCTTTGCCGGAGTGGGCCGTTGGCTCCATGCGCAAGAATTCGAACTGCGTCGTGACAAAAAAGAGAATGGCGCCGAATTAAAAGGGGACGTGAAGAAGGTTAACTGGCTTATCCTCCTAAGTGTTTTGTCGCCTCTGAATCTCTTGATTCTCGGCCGGTATGCTCTGTGGTTAGGGCTGATTTATCTAGGTGTTTATGCGATGTGCTTTATTGATCGCATGGCCCGGGATTACAGCAATCGGATCGTGCTGTCCGTCGCCGGGTTCTTTTTGATGGTGTCGCTCTGGGTTCAACCGCTGATCGAGATACCGGGCATCATTATGCTGGAGTATATCCTGATTGCGGCAATCGCATATTTTGTTTTTCTTCACCAGGTTGTCTGGAAGACTGAGGAGTCCGGCTTGATTCTTTTTGCCGCTGTCGGCCTTTCCTTTGTCATCTCAGGGAGCGTCGCGATGATATCGTCGGAGCCCTTCGACGCGATTGTCCTTGGCGTCGTGTCTCTCGCGATGTTGGTCGTATCCTTTTTCGTCAGGAGCAAGCGGTGGTTCATGCTGTCGGCCATCACCGTTGTCTTACTCGGTCTGTATATGACCCGGGAATTCTGGCAGAGCCTGGATTGGTGGGTCTACCTGTTGACTGTCGGATGCATATTGATCGGCCTTGCAGCAGGGAATGAAATTTCCAAGCAAAACGGAGAGAGGCTTGCGGATAAGGCGAAGCGGTTTTTCAGCGACTGGGATTAGCTTTGCTGCGTCTTGACAGGATTTTCACGACCCGTGCTCCTTGGCGAATTCCAGCAGATATTTCATCAGCCCGCGGAGCCGCGCTCGATATCACAGAGCCGCGCCTTGCTGTATTCCGGCCGGAATTCCCGGATAAATTCCATACGAAGCTCGATCATCCGTTTGATTTCATCTTCTCCGGCGACCCGAAATGTGCAGTTCATGAGATGCCCCTCCGTTCATCTTTTTTTCAGTATAATTCTTTTTGCCGAAAAATCGATCTCGGAGACTGTTTGATAAATGAGATGTTTTCATTTGCTCGAAAAACGTCTACGATATAGGAGGAGATGATAGATGGGCGGCAGCTTGCCGATTGTTTATGCGGAGCCCGGGTCGCAGGAAAGGAAGCGATTGCGTATGAAGGTTTTGGTATATGGCGCGGGAGTCATCGGCTCGTATTTGGCCCATGTGCTTTATGCGGCGAATCACGACATCTCTATGCTGGCGCGAGGTACGCGCAAGGCGGAGTTTATGGAAAGCACAGGAACAGAGCATATCCGAATCAAAGTGAAGAAGGATTAAAAGAGAGGGAGAACCATGCCGTTTACCATCGTCCGTCAGGACATCACAAAAATCGAGGTCGACGCCGTCGTCAATGCCGCAAACATAGATCTGCAAAAGGGGGGAGGCGTCTGCGGAGCGATTTACAAAGCAGCGGGAGCCGAGGAACTCGAAGCTGCCTGCAGTATGATTGCACCGATTCGGACCGGCGAGGCGGTGATTACGCCGGGCTTTTCGCTTCCGGCAAAATACATCATACACACCGTCGGGCCCGTCTACCGCGACGGTATGCAAGGGGAGGAGGCGCTTCTTCGCTCCTCATATCGCAACAGCCTTAATCTCGCCGTCGAGAACGAGTGCGAAAGCATCGCATTCCCGCTCATTTCAAGCGGTATCTACGGGTATCCGAAGGAAGAGGCCCTGCACGTTGCAATCGAAGAAATCCGGGACTTTCTTTCCGGGCATGATATTGATGTGTATTTAACCGTTTTTGATAAGGATGCCTTCCGAATCAGCGAAAATCTCCTCGGCGAGGTCGCCGCATACATCGACGAACACTACGTCGAAGAGCGGAGAGACTTACGGCGCGGTCAATCGCTCCCCGAGATTGAACGCAGGGCGATTCGAGAGCGTGCATTTATTTCAACGAAGGACGAGGTTAAAGATGCCGATATCACTCCGGCGGCCTTTCCACAGATATTTGCGGCCGTCCCGGCTCCCGACCTGGACGATGTCATCGAGAACCTGGACGAGCCCTTCTCGAAGACCATTCTGCGCCTGATTGATGCAAAGGGTACGTCAGATGTCGAGGTCTATAAGCGCGCAAACATCGACCGGAAGCTCTTTTCTAAAATTCGCACCGGTAAGGAATATATGCCGAGCAAGCGCACCGCTCTGGCCCTTGCGGTCGCGATGGAGCTCAGTCCCGAAGAAACCGGAGACCTCCTGCGTCGCGCGGGCTACGCGCTTTCCCGAAGTCAGAAGTTTGACGTCATTGTCGAGTACTTCATCATGAACCGGAGGTTCGACATTTTCGAGATCAATGAGGTCTTGTTCCAATACGACCAACCGATGCTGGGCGGCTGACGTATCTATCCCATTACACCACTCCGAAGTTGTACCGGCGTTCCCATAGATACGAGGACGGTCTGATTTGTCGCTTGCCAAGCGACCGGACCACGCGTCCCGGAAGGTATCCTTAAGGCATAAAACAACCTTAAGGAGGACACTTTCATGAAAAAAGGATTAACCGAACTGGTATTTATTCTCGACAAAAGCGGATCGATGGGCGGCCTGGAGACCGATACGATCGGCGGATACAACTCCATGCTTCAAAAGCAGCAAACCGTCGACGGAAAATGCCGCATCACCACGGCGCTTTTCGATAATGATTACGCGCTATTACACGACCGCATCGACATCCGGGCGGTCAGCCCGATCAGCGAAAAGGATTACTTTGTCGGTGGGTCGACCGCACTTCTGGACGCAATCGGCCGAACGATCCGCAAAATCGAAAACGCGCAAAAACACACCGCCGAAGACTTTCGCGCCGACAAGGTGATGTTCGTCATCATCACGGATGGCGAGGAAAATGCTAGCCGTGAGTATTCATCCGATCGAATCAAGAAAATGATTGAACAGAAAAAGAACGACACCGGCTGGGAATTCATCTTCCTTGGCGCGAATATCGATTCGGTCGAGACCGCCGGACGGTATGGAATTTCATTGGACCGTGTCCAGAACTACCACGCCGACAGCGACGGAGTGAAGCTTAACTTTCAGGTGATGAACAATGCCGTCGCATCCTTCCGGGCGTGTGCGGCAGTGCCGGAAGATTGGAGCGGGGAGATTCAGGCAGATTACAAGAAGCGAGGCGGAAAGCATTAATCGGGGCAATCCGGTTAACGGACGTAATTGAAAAGGACAGGGAGCCCGATTTATTACCTTGACGGACAATCCAACCAATATTATTGTAAATACATTGAGTCATTCTGACTGATACTAGGAGGATTCGAAAATGAAGAAACGGCTGATTTCCTTTGTGCTTGTGATTGCTGTCATCATGGTCGGATGCGCATCCGGAGCCACAACGGAAGGAACTGTGACTTCGGCCGTTCATGCCGAGGCGACATCGACCGAAACGACTGCAGCGGTATCAACGACGAAGCAGACCGAGGTAACCACCTATACTCCGGAGACGCTCCCGCCCAATACATCCGGCAAGGTAGAGATTCGCACGATATCCGTAAGCTATTCAATTCCCAATAATTCGTACTTAATCACCTCCGCCGGAGGAGATACGGTTGCCGTCGATCCGGCGGAGATGCCGTCCAGGGAGAGGCTGCTCATCAATCCGATCCTGATCGTATCGACGCACGACCATTTCGATCATGTTGACCCTGAATTCACCGATTCATATGACTGTGAGAAAATCATCGCCGAAATGGGCGAAGTCACGGTCGGAAACTTTCATGTTTTTACCATCCTATCGTCCCATACCGATGACAACATCAGCGAGACAGCCGGGAATATGATTATCGTTTTCGAGGTGGACGGACTTCGCATCGCGCATATGGGAGACATCGGTCAAACGATTCTTACCGATGAGCAAATGGAGCAGCTCGGTGAGATCGACATCGCGTTTATGCAGTTTGATAATTCCTTTTCCTATATGTCTGTCAAGAACGAAAAGGGCTTTACTTTAATCGAGCAATTGAACCCGAAGATTATTATTCCTACGCACAACAGCGCGCTTGGCACTCAGACATTAATCGCAAAGTACGGACCGATTACCGAGGTGGATGATATCCTCGCGATATCTGTCGAGGATCTGCCGGAGGATACACTAAACGTATATATCATTAAGAACAACCATATCTATTCGTAACCGCAAGTAGACATCCACACGTAAACGTAATTCAATGTAATACGAGAGGTGGTTGCATGGCCATTTCTTTACGATTCAGCGACGGCGACAGCGCACTGATTTTTGAAACACAAAACTATACGTGTTTGCTTCGCCGCTCCATCAGCACGACATCTCTCCAGTTTCCGAAGCGGTCGCGGCCGATTCTTTCGCGGTATCCGACGGCTCGAAAACCGCAGCTCTCGTGAAGACGAATACTTGCCGTGTTGTTGGTAAAAATGCCGGACTGGAGTGTCCAGAACCCGCTTTCTTCGGAACGTCGAATCAATTCCATGAGAAGAGTCTTGCCGACTCCGCGGCCGCGGGAGTTTTCAGAAATATAGATGCTAACCTCGGCAACGCCCTCATAGACGCGCCGACTCGAATACGGTTTCAGCATCGCCCAACCCACGACCCGATCACAGTCGGCAATCACAAGACGACAGACTTGAAGATGAGAGGTATCGAACTCCTCCCAGGAAGAATATTCGGACTGATAGGTCGCCAGATTCGTCACGACGCCCTCTTGATAGATTCGGCCGACATCGGGCCAGTCCGCTTCGGTCATTTCGCGGATTAGAAAAGCAGTCATCTCCCTTACTCTTTCCGGCTTGCGTCTTCCATCGTCTTCAGATAATTGATCTGAGTCTCGGTTTTGCCTTGATATTATCGAGCATCCTCGACGGCGGGAGCATGTGCTCCGGTCTCCAATTTCGCTTGGAGCGATTCATACTGCTCCTTGGTGAGCGCGATGAAGCTCTTACAGTTCGGGCATGAAATCTGATAGGACTTCGCGTACGGAATGATAGGGATAAAGAAAAGGGTGAACCAGGTTCGAACGATGCAAAGCTGCCAGATAGATTGAACATTACAAAAATTGCACATCCGAGAATCTAAGGTGCCGACGACCTTTCGGGTCTGCTTTCCCCAACCCCAAAGAAAAAACATGATGCGCTCCTCCTTGATGTTCATTACTTAATTAAGGATATATTAGCACATCCGCTGCCTCACATCATCCAACGATCCGGAGGAAAGCGGGTATCGGATCGAGTCGGACATGCGGAGTTCTCTTGAATAGTGATTTTCACTTTACATTGCCCGGAGACGACTGCTATACTCCGGATGGTGTGCATGCGCGGCCATCGCGTTTTTTCGGATTATTTGCCGCGCCGGACGAATGATTGCCCGGCATTTTTTCGATAAAATATATTCGATAAGAATACCGAAAGGAAAGAATAGATGAACATTCTTCTCATCGAACCGGATATCGGGAGTAAGTTTACCTGCTCCCTCGAAAGGACACGAAGCGGCACATGAAGCTGGAAGGACGCATCATTAGAAGATCAGAACTGACGAACCGGGAGATCCAAGTCATGTTTTCGCTCATGAACGAGTTTTATGACAACGTGAGTATGGATGTCTTCCGAAAAGATCTCGACGACAAGGATTATTGCCTCTTGCTGACAAGCGCGGGCGGGGATATTGTCGGGTTCACGACGCAGAAAATTCTGTCGTTTGATCTGAACGGAGAGCTGATTCACGGCGTTTTTTCCGGGGATACCATCATCCACAGGGATTACTGGGGGAGCCTTGAGATGTACGTCGTTTTCGCGCGCTTCTTTTTTGCGCTTGCGAAGGAGTATGACTGCTTTTATTGGTTCTTAATTTCAAAGGGGTATAAGACATACCGGATGCTGCCGGTCTTTTTCAGCGAGTTTTACCCGTCGTACAAGATGGCGGTTCCGCCGCACGAAAAGGCCGTCATGGACGCATACGCATCGCTTCTCTATCCGGACGAATACGATCCGGTAACCGGTGTGATTGAATATGCCGCTGTTAAGGACAAACTCAAAGACGGTGTCGCCGATATCACCGAAAAGGAGCTTCGGAATCCAGACGTTCGCTTCTTTATCGAGGCGAATCCGGGGTACAGAGAAGGAAATGACCTCGTCTGCCTGGCTCGCCTGAGCGAGGACCGCTTACAGCCCAGGGCCCGAGGGCACCTGTTCGGGGAGTAATGCCATGCCGCTGCTTTGTTATCTGATCAACAGCCTCTGCTGTGCATTCTATAGGAAGGATTATCGCCGAATGATGCGAATGTCCGACGTAAAGGCGGCGCAGGAAGTAAAGCTTTTTCAAATTCTTGCCGGAAACAAGGAAACGGAATACGGCCGTAAATACGGCTTTTCCGGCATCACATCGGTCGAGGAATTCCGCCGCAAGGTTCCCCTTTCCGTGTATGAGGACTACGTCGAGTCAATTGAAAAGATTGCAGCCGGGGAGAAAAGCATCCTGACCGCCGGGGACGTGCGGATGCTCGAGCTCTCGAGCGGATCGACCTCGGCTTCCAAGCTCATCCCATACACCCGAGGATTCAAGAATGATTATATGCGAGGCCTTCGCCCATGGCTGTATGATCTGTATACAAATCAGGCGGGGATCAAGAGCGGGAAGAGCTATTGGTCTGTTACGCCGGCCACCGGGCGGAACCGTATTTCCTCCGGCGGAATCCCGATCGGATTTGACGATGACGGTCAATACTTCGGAAAGCTGGAAGAGAAGCTGTTCAATCTGATATTTGCGGTCCGGAAGGATGTCGCGCGAGTAAAGGAAATGGACGAGTTTTACCGGAAGACGGCTTTATCCCTCCTTGCGTGCAGGCATCTGAGCCTGATTTCCGTTTGGAATCCAACCTTTCTTCTCCTGATTCTTGACTACATGAGAGAAAACGCTCAAGTGCTTTTACCATCCATTTCCGCCGGACGGAGAAAGGAGATTCGGGAGAGCCTTGCCCTCGGTAATTTTAAAGGCGTTTGGCCGCGCCTGCGAATGATCAGCTGTTGGGCGGACGGTCAGGCAGCGCCGTATGCCAAGAAGCTTCAAAACCTTTTTCCGGGCGTCGTCATTCAGCCTAAGGGCCTTCTTGCGACGGAGGGATTTATTTCCTTTCCCGTGATCGCCGCGGGCGGGGCAATCTTGAGTGTGTTTTCGCATTATTTTGAATTTATATCCCTTGAAGACGAACAAGTCTACGGCGCCCACGAACTCCGGGAGGGACAACAATACGAGGCGGTGATCACGACTTCCGGAGGTCTTTACCGCTACCGCATGAATGATGTCGTTGAAGTCACAGGATTTTTCGGCAAGATTCCGACGCTCCGTTTTGTCGGAAAAAGGGATGCGGTTTCCGATCTTTTCGGTGAGAAACTGAATGCAATCTTTGTACAGAACACGCTCGAGCGACTGAATACTCGCGCGGAATTTTACATGGTGGCACCGTCGGTCGACCGGTATGTGCTTTTTATTAAGTCGGACGGACCGGTAGAAAATCCCGACATGGCTTTCCGGGAGAACTTCCACTATGATTACTGTAGAAAACTCGGACAGCTTAAGGAGATACGTATTTTCCGGCTGACCGGAAACCCGGGCAGGGAGTACCTCGATGAGTGCGTCCGGCGCGGGCAAAAGCTCGGAGATATCAAGCCGCCGGTCCTTTCATTGCGAGGCGGCTGGGAAGACATATTCGAAGGAGATTTTGAATGAAGATTGCTTTACTGGCGCCTGCGGGAGCAATGCATCGTTATTCCGGGAGCTTCGGCAGATCGCTCCACTACGCGCCTTTGACACTGACTACGCTGGCCGCGCTCGTTCCGGAGGAGCTCCGGGCGAAGGTTACCATTTACGACGAGACCGCCGGCAAGATTCCGCTCGATATCGACGCCGATATCATCGGGATCACATGCATTACGGGAAGCGCACCGCGCTGCTACGCATACGCCGATTATTTTCGCAAAAAGGGAATCACGGTGGTCATGGGCGGCGTCCATCCGAGCATGTTGCCGGATGAGGCGGCGCAGCACGCGGATTCGGTGATGACCGGATTTTCCGAGCAGACCTTTCCGCAAATGCTTCTGGACTTTAGGAACAACGGTCTCAAGAGCCGCTATGACCAGAACAGCGATTTTTCGATCGAAAACCGCCCGATCCCGCGGCGCGAGCTTCTCGACAAGAAGAAATATATCATCACCAATACGGTCGAAGCGGTCCGGGGCTGCTCGCTTCCATGCACATTCTGCGCCTTTCCGGCGGCATTCGGCCGGACGGTGTATAAGCGCCCCGTCCGGGAGGTGGTTCGGGAAATCGAGCTTCTACCGTCGAATACGGTGCTTTTTCCGGACATCAATCTGCTTGCGGACCGGAATTATGCCGTCGAGCTGTTTACGGCATTGATTCCTTTGAAAATTATATGGGTCGGGCTGGCGACGTCGTCGGTCGGAATGGACGACGAGCTGATTGAGGTTTTTCGTAAAAGCGGCTGTAAGGGGCTCCTGATCGGCTTTGAGTCGGTGTGCCAGGAGTCGCAGAGCTATGTGCATAAGGGCGTCAATACGGTTTCCGGTTATGCCGAGCTGATGAAGAAGCTTCACGATAACGGCATTCTCGTTCAGGGGTGCTTTGCCTTCGGAAGCGACGGGGAAGACAAGTCGGTTTTCGAGCAGACCGTGGAGCTCATCCAAAAGATCAAGATCGATTTGCCCCGGTTCTCGATTCTGACCCCGTTTCCCCGGACACAGCTTTATGCGCAACTGGAAAAAGAGGGGCGGATTTTCGAGCATAATTGGGCGATGTACGACGTGGAGCACTGCGTTTTTACGCCCGCCCACATGACAAAAGAAGAGCTCGAGCAGGGGATCACATGGGCGTGGAAGGAAACGTATTCCATGCTCGGTATCGCCGAGCGGCTCGCCCACAGGAAGAACCACCTGTGGCTTTCGTTTCCGACCAACCTGGGTTACCGGGGATATGCGGCAAAGTACGAGCGGTTTAACCGGGAAGTGATGTGCGATAACTCGGATATTCCGGTGCTGCCATGAAGCGAGGGTATCGATGAAGCTTCTTTTTATCCTTCCGGCAATCGGGAAAAAACCGGGGCAGAAATATATCGGAACCTGGAAGATGGAGCCGTATACCATCGCTGTTCTGAAGGCGCTGACCCCGGCGGATGTGGAGACATTCTTTTATGACGACCGCATCGAATGCATCGACTACGATATCGACGTCGACCTGGTCGCGATTTCCGTCGAGACCTATACGGCAAAGCGCAGTTACCGGATCGCTGCGGAGTTCCGGCAGCGCGGCCGCAAGGTCGTCATGGGCGGGTATCACGTCACCCTGGTTCCTAAGGAGGCTGCAGAATATGCCGACAGCATCGTCGTCGGTAATGCCGAAGGTGTCTGGGGACAGCTGATTTCGGATTTCCGGGAAGGTCGGATGAAGGCGCGGTACGACGGAGGGTTTTCGTATACCAGCCGGATTCCCGATAAGAGTATTTTCGAGGGCAAAAAGTACCTTCCCGTGTCCCTGGTGGAGACCGGGCGGGGCTGTTACCATTCGTGCGAGTTTTGCGCCATTTCGGAGTTTTACGAGCGGCACTATTATCGACGGGAGCACGCGGACATTCTGGCCGAGGTGGAGCGATCCAGGCACAAGATTCACTTTCTGGTCGACGATAATCTTTTCGCGGACCCAAAGAACGCGATGAGCCTTTTTACGGAGCTGATCCCGCATAAAATTACATGGGCGGGGCAGGGAACGCTCTCGATGGCCAAGGACCCCGCACTTCTTACGGCGATGAAAAAGAGCGGGTGTGAGCTGATCCTGATCGGATTTGAAAGCCTCAACAGCGAGAACCTGTCGCAGATGAATAAATCCTTCAACACGGCGCTCGGCGAGCGCGACGAGCTCGTGAAGAGGATTCATGACGCGGGAATCGGCATCTATTCGACATTTATCTTCGGGTACGACCACGATACCGAGCAGACGTTTGACGACACGGTGGCCTTCGCGTTGAAGCACCGTTTCTATACGTCGGCCTTTAATCACCTCCTGCCGTTTCCGGGGACCAAGCTCTACGACCGATTCCGGCGGGAAGAGCGGCTCCTTTATGATAAATGGTGGCTCGAGGAGGGATATCGGTACGGCGAGTTGGCATTTCAGCCCAAGAACATGTCACCCGGGAAATTGAGCGATCTCTGCAGACAGGCACGCAAGGAATTCTCCTCGGCCGGTGCCGTCTTAAAGAGAGGGTTAGCGTCGATGCAGCGATCGAGTCCGTTGATGTGGTCGCTGTTCTGGGCGATGAATCTGCGCCTGGGTGAAGAAATCGACGAGAAAATGAACGTACCGATCGGAGAAAACCTGGATGCTATGCCAAAATAACAAAATCGAGTTGCGTTTAGCCGTTCCGGGCGATCGGGACGGAATCCGGAGGGTTTTCGAGAGCGGAAAATTCGACGGAGATTTCAGCATTCAATTTCTGCGCAATCCCGACCCGCTCACCTCAATGGGTCATGACGGGGACCGGGCGGCACTCATTATCATGGAGTACGTCGAAAAAAAAGAAATCATCGCGGTGGCGGGCTGTGTCATCCGGCGGGAGTACGTCGGCTCGGAAATCAAACGAATCGGTTATCTGACCGGCCTTAAGATCCTTCCGGAGTATCAGCGGAAGGTGTACTGCATCACGGACGGTTATCAGTTCATTCGGGAGTCCACCAAGGATGACGTCGACCTCTATTACACGACGATTCTTTCAAGCAATACCGGCGCTATAAAGCTTCTCGAAAAGAAACACAGAAACATGCCGACCTACCTCTATCTCGGCGACTACACCACATATTGCATCAAAGCCGGCGGAGCGAGCCGGGTCCGGTTGACCGGGATTACCCCGGAGGAGCGGAAGAGCCTTTACTCGACAGAGCTGCCGAAGCTCGACTTTGCGCCTGCGGACACCGCTCTGTTCGGGCTGAGAGACGATGATTTCTGCGCGCTTCGGGGCGCGGACGGGCAGATTCTCGCCTGCTGCGCGATTTACGACCAGCAGATGGACAAGCAGTATGTTATCTCCGGATACAGCGGAAAATATAGGCTCCTGTCCAGGATACCGACCCGGCTCCTCGGCTATCCGCGGTTTCCGAAGGCCGGAAACGCCCTGAACTATGCCTCCGTCGCGTTCTTGTACGTGAAAAACGGAAGCCCGGAGCTCGGCCGCAAATTTTTGAAGGCCGTCGCGGCCCGCGCGAAGCGGTACGATTTAATATTGTTGGGACTTCATGCCAATCATCCGAACCGGGCGCTTTGCGAAAAGCTGAAGCACGTCCAATTTCAAAGCCGCCTGTATGAGGTCGCGTGGGACGAGTCCCGTTACAGTCCGGGGAATCCGATCGGACTCGAGGTCAGTCTGCTGTAGGGTTAATACTTCGCGGAGGCAAAGAAGTCATTTTTCTTGTGCCTTCGACACATGCATACCTTCTCCACTGACGAGAAGAATGTCTTCTTCTCGAGCAATGGTTTCCAATTCTTTGGTAAAACCGTTTTTCGCAAAAAGAATGTAATGAATCGCTCTGTTACGGCGAATCAATTCGCCTCGCTCCCGAAGAAGACGAAAGGTCTCAACCCCGGTTTTTTGATTGCGCCATTTGCATTCGCCGACAAGGATGCTCCCATTGCTTGTGGCGACGATATCAATTTCTTCTTCGCTCTTCTTCTCAGGATTATTTCCCCACCATTTTCCGTAGTCAGTATAAATCGGTCGGATTCTTCCTTCGCGAACCTCCCGTTGCAAATACTGTATGCAAATTGACTCGAAAACATGTCCGAAGTAAGCATCAAGCTCCGGCTCAATGATTTCTCTCCAAGCGGCCTCCGACATACCCATGCTAATCAGGGACAGACTGGAGGGTATGAAGCGGTGCCAGAAGCGAAACAGATTATCGCAGATGGAATAGACTGTCTTTTTGGGATTTTTTTCTTCGATCGGTTGCTTTTTTTCAATAATACCGAGTTCCAGCAGTGCTCTCAAATAGGAAGTGATATCCTTTGCGTCTTTTGCAACCGAGCTTGCGATTTCGCTTTGCTTCGTTCGTCCTTTGGCGATCGCCTCAATGATACTGTTATAAATACCCGGTTCTCTCATTTCCTGACGCATCAGGTTTGTCGGTTCTTCGGCCAGATGACCGCTCAAAGATAGCATTTCACTCGAAAGGGCTGTTTCAAAATCTTTGTACGACGAAAAATATTCAAGATATTGAGGGATTCCCCCGCAAACACCATATCCGTAAAGCTTGTCTTGCCATTTCCATTTCTGAAAAAACTCAATGCTTTCCCAATACGGCAAAGGCGCGACTTTCAATTGAGCGGTTCGCCGACCGTAAAGCGGACTTTGATAACCGAGAACCTGATTCTCCATAAAGCTCATAGATGAGCCGCACAGGATTAGAAATATTCCGGTTTGCTTCCAGTCGTGGTCGATGGTTTTCTGAAGGATGGAAGGGAGTGAGGGGTCTCCTTGCGCAATGTACGGATATTCGTCGATGACCAGGATCAGCCTTTTGTTATGAGCTCTTTTTGCAATATAGCTAAACGCATCCTGCCAGTCTCCGAAATTATGGATGAATTCCGAGCCTTCGGACGGAAGATGGTTAAGCACGTCACGCGAAAAGGATTTAAGAAGTCCGTCAGCGGTTTGTTGAACGCCGACATGAAAGACTGTCCGTTTGTCTTTGCAGAATTCTTGGATTAATCGGGTTTTCCCGACACGTCGCCGCCCATAGACCACAAACATTTGAAACCCGGGGGTTTTCCATTTGTTTTCAAGTTCGGCAAGCTCTTGCTTTCTGCCAATAAACATAGTCCGCTCCTTTATCGAATCATAATTCGTCGAATCTTGTTACGACTATTATACAGCAACGCTGAAAGAAGTCAAGAATATCGAACCGTACTTCGTCGAATTATGATACGATAACTGAGTGTTCTGAAAGAGGTGAACCGGAAAGCCGTCGCCGCATCTGTGACATCAGGAGTATTGCGGAGGGACGTATCACATCCGAGAAATTATGAATCATCAATCGGCAGACAGATTTGGATCGAGCCGTCCTCGTCGTAATACTGGTACTCGAAATCTCCGGCAAGCCGGTACGTGCTCGACGGCAGGTATTCGTCGAAAATACGCCGATAGGTATCGTGAATCGTTTCCACGGGTCCTTCGTGCGTGAAAGAGAGAATCCGCATGGCGGGAATGCGTCGCGAAAAGAAGAGCATATCCTGCTCTTCGTCCGGATCGGTCGAAACGGCGCAGTGAATCCAGAAGCCGGCATCCTCGTCAGGGGCACTTTCATTCCAACTCGAGAATTGATATGTGTCGCCCCCGATTACGGAGCGAATGTTGTCCCGGTTTCTCAGAAAGATTCGCCAGGGCTTGTGGTAACCCTTTTCGTTCATTCCCATGAAAAAAACAAGGCCGGTGACATGCACCTCCTCGGTATTTAACAGTCGGGGCTCCGGGGTACCCGGACGCTGCTTCTCGGGAAGAATCGGATGCGCCCGCGTGGTCAGACGGATATCCCGCGCGTCGAGAGCGGGGAGTGCAGCCGGGCTGGTACCGAATTCCTTCTTGATCGCCC